>JASLBT010000216.1 GCA_030146445.1 Segetibacter sp.
TTGTATCGGTGGATCATGCGCGACGATAAAAGGCCGATTTACCAGCTCATGGGTTATAGCCAAAACATGCTCATCGACTTCAATGTTTATACCGGCGAGAACGGAAAAGAAATTGCCGCTCCCGGTTGCCTGCAGTGCCATTCTACCATAATCAACGACAGCACCATTATTGGCCTCGGCAACTCATTTGGCTATTATTCAAACAACAGCTACCTGAACTTAAGGGCTGCCGAAACGGCTGTTAAAACCCTGTATGGCAAAAACTCAAACCACTACAAGGGGGCTCGCCAGATACTGGAAGCCGGCCAGGTGGTGTCGCCCTTAATTGTAACAGAGGCCTGGGGAGTAAACCCCGCCGAAAGACTCGCCGAAGTAATCGCGGTGCACCGAAATCCCCAAACGCTGGCCTGGAACAGCGACACCAATTATTTCCTAACCCAGGCTGCAGTTATACCCACAGACGTACCTGCCTGGTGGTTGATGAAGAAAAAAAATGCCCTTTATTACAACGGAATCGGCCGCGGGAGTTTTGCCCGGCAGATTATGACGGCAACCCTGCTGACCCTTAACGATACGGTATCGGCCAATCGCATCCTTGAGAAAATGAAGGACGTACTGGCTTACCTGCGCCAGATACAACCGCCCCCTTATCCAAAAAAGGTAAACAATAAGCTGGTTCTCGAAGGCAAATCGCTCTTCAACGAAAATTGTGCTCGCTGCCACGGCACTTACGGCAAAGGAGGATCATTTCCGAACATCGTGGTTTCGCAACAAACAGTTGGCACCGACTCGCTGATGGCTAAACAATACTTTGTTCAGGATGGTTATGTAAAATGGTACAACAACAGTTGGTTCAGTACAGGCCCTGAGCCTGCCTGGTTTCAGCCCGAATATGGATATATCGCTCCGCCGCTTGATGGCGTTTGGATAACAGCGCCTTATTTTCACAACGGAGCCGTTCCAACCATCGAAGCGGTACTAAACAGCAAAATCCGGCCGGCGTATTGGACCCGAAACTTCAACCGAACGGATTACGATTACGAAAAGCTCGGCTGGAAGTACCAGGTCAGGCAGCAATCGAGGGGAAACCGGGTGTACAATACCAACCTGCCGGGTTATGGTAACTACGGCCATACTTTTGGTGATCAACTCTCAACTATCGAGCGGGATGCCGTAATAGAATATCTAAAAACTCTTTAGCAGTCCGATGCCACTGTGCCGGAACCATAAAGACTAATTTCACTTGTCGAACAACCAATGAAAAAAACATTCATCATATCGCTTCTGGTTATTACCTGTTTGTCGTACCTGGCCTTTGTAGCCGACTACGAAAAACCGGTACATATCGAACCTTCGGTACAACGAACAGGTGATGCTACTAAAGGGTACGACTACCTCGTGACGGGAGATTACCTGAAAAGCGGCATTCCTTACAACCTTTTTTTAAAAGGCTACGGCGCCACGAATGAAAACCATTTAAAACGTACAGGTAATAATGAGAAGATCAGTTACGAATATACTGCTGTAACTGCCCCTAACGGAGAAATGGTGGTAGCACCAAACTGCATGCAATGCCATGCCCAGGTATTCGACGGCAAACTCATCATGGGCCTTGGAAATACGAGCATTGACTTTTCACAAAACAGGTCAGTCGGGCGGATGGCAGGAAACCTATACACCATGCTTTCGCTGCTAAACCCGAAACAGCTGCAGGCTTCCAAAAGTTTTTTACAGGCTACACGTACCGTAGCACCAGGGATGATGACCGAGGTACGTGGGGTAAACGCCGCTGGCAGACTCGCCGCACTTTTAGTAGCTCACCGCGACCCGGTAACGCTGCAGTGGAGTAACAAACCCATCATGGATATCCCGAAGGAAGTAGTTCCTACCGATGTTCCTGCATGGTGGTTGCTTAAAAAGAAAAATGCCATGTTTTATAATGGCTATGGCAGGGGCGACTTTTCACGGTTCCTGATGGCTTCCAATCTGCTCACCGTTTCTGACTCTTCCGAGGCCAGGGAAGTTTATGGGCACTTCAACGATGTGCTTGCCTACCTGTACAGCCTGGATGCACCGCGTTACGATCGGCCGATCGATAAAGAACTCGCCGCGAGCGGCCAGGCGCTCTTCAACGATAACTGCTCAAAGTGCCACGGCACATACGGGGATA
Organism: Segetibacter sp.; assembly: GCA_030146445.1. GTDB lineage: Bacteria > Bacteroidota > Bacteroidia > Chitinophagales > Chitinophagaceae > Segetibacter. The sequence goes on from JASLBT010000216.1 coordinate 2,171, forward strand.
AGGCAGTGTATCCGAATTTGCTTATACCATCTAATATCATCAGGACAGACTCTGCGTTATTCAAAAGCAACTCTTCTTTTCCGCAATTTATTGAGTGGTTCAACAAAAGCTGGTTCACCACGGGCGAAAACCCGGCAAGGCTGGTTCCGTTCGACGGATACATTGCTCCACCACTGGATGGCATCTGGATTACCGCGCCATATCTGCACAACGGATCGGTTCCAACACTTGAAGGCGTGCTGAACAGCAAAATCCGGCCTTCTTATTGGACACGCGATTTCGACAATCCCGAATACGATTACACAAACCCGGGGTGGAAGTACACCGCCTTCGATAAACCCGAACGGAAAGCATATAACACCACCTTACCGGGCTACGGCAACTACGGCCACTATTTTGGCGACAAGCTCAACAACGAGCAAAGGAAGGCCGTAATTGAATACCTGAAAACGCTTTAGTAATAGGTTCGCGGCTGTTGAACAGGATGGCCGTAGGTTGCCTGGCTGGGAGCTAACTGCAGTGGTATGCGAATTGCAATCCAATTAGAAACCATGAAAACATGAAAAATATTTTGATGTTTGCGGCCATCGCAGGACTTGCAGGCGCAGTAGCTATCTATTTCGTTAGCGAAGGAATTAAGAGCAGCAGTAGCCACAAGTACTTAGCTGATGGCTATTAACCGTTAATGCAAACGATATTCACCTTGCTCAGATAAGGCATGTACCGCCCGGTGTATGCCTTATTTTTATATACCCGAGCAAACAAGTTATATCAGCATTCGTGTTAAAGTTGCCGGATACAACGCTTCTCTGTTTGGGGGAAGTGGTTCAACTGCCTGAGGCATACAAGTCTGATAAATATGATTATTTTTAATGAAAAATCATGAGTCTTTTTAAATCTATACTTCGCCCATTTGTTGAATTCGACGACAAAGACGCCGGGGAGAAAAAGCACGCTGATTTACCGGAGCAGCCCCTACAACAACAGCTTCCTGATCCTGTTGTCGGTTCACCGACGTCGGCACCTTTGGCTGCGTCAGTCGCCAGCCAATCACCTGTTGCACCAGTGGCGCAGCCCGCTGCAGGCAAGTCGGCTGTCCAATATGAGCAGCACTTCAATAACCTGATCGAAGAGGCAAATACCACTAACCCCCTCTTCCAGGGCACAGATCTTAAGGAGTTTATCGACAGCAAGATAGATGTACAAGCCATTACAGACGAGGCAACAAAGTATAAAACCGCTTTCAATGTGCTCAAACGTACGGGCCTGACCAAGGAACGACTGAACCAGACAGGCCGGGAATACATCAACGTGATCGACAGAGACCTTAAAGCTTTTGAGCATGTTTATCTCGAGCAATACAGGAACAACGTAGAACTAAAACAGAAAACGCTCGAAAAGAAAAACCAGGAACTGCAGGAGCTTACAAAACGGATCGCGTCGTTAAACAACGAGATAAAACAGGCTGAAGCCGAAATTACTCAAAGCCGGCAAACGCTTAACTCCAACAAGGATGCCTTTATGCAAGCTGGAGAAAATAAGAAAAAAGAGATTGAAGGCGAACTATTGAAAATCAACCAATACTTTGCTTAACTACGAAAAAGTAACCAACCATGGCCAACGAGATAGCTAAACCAACATTTGAACTCCCCAAGGCAGATCCGAAAAAAACCTGGGGTACCATCCTCACCCTCGCCATACTTGCGGGGCTTGCAGTACTCTTTTACATCTATATTCTCCCATTCCTTCTTTCGGTGGTGTGGGGGACCGTTCAGTTGATCATCGGTATTGCAGTGGCGATCGTGTTGCTGATGATCTTAACAAACAAGAAGTTTTGGCGTGGACTTCACTATTTTTCTGAAGCCGTTGCGCAGGGTATGCTGGGTTGGGCCATAGAAATGAACCCCTGGAATATTTTAAACCTGCAGGTAGAAGAGGCTGAAAAAGACCGTGACCAGCTCCGCATCCATGGTGAAAAGTTGAAAGCACAGGAAACCTCGCTTCAAATGCAGCTTGAAGAGAATGAGCGAAATCTCAGGCAGGCACAGGCTGAAGTAAAAATTTGCCAGGCGCGTTTAGCAAAAAATCCGGACGACTTCGATACCCAGCTTGCACTGGAAACCGCAGCAACAAATTTTAATAATGCGAAGGATTTTATCGACGCGGTGAAGCCTGTGTCGAACGACGTAAAGAACCTGGTGCTGTTCGCCGACAAAGCTTACAGAAAATCAGGTGTCGCGTTGCTGAATTCGAAGAACACGATCAAAATTCAAAAAGCGAAGTACGACGCCGTTACAACAGCCTCTGCAACGATGGGCAAAGCGATGAAAGCATTCACCGGTAATACTGATCTCAACAACGATGCAGACCGGGCAATTCAAAAGATCAGAGAGGACGTCGCGAGCAAAATCGGCGGAATAAAATCAGCTATCCAGATTACCTCGCAGGCAATGAATGCACAAGATCTCAAAGACGCCGCAAAAGTCTCCATTGCAGCGCAAACAGCCACCCGCCTGGATGTAGATAAAACTTTTAACTACGCCGACACTATCCAGGGTACAGCAACCGGGATCAACAATTCGACTCCGGGTAAAGACGGTGATAAGAACAAATACCTTGACTATCTTAACAAGTAGTTGTGCGAACCATTGCTGAATTTGGCCCTTAGCGGCTGAGGCAGCAAAAGAACCCTTATAATTACATCATCTCTAAACGATAAGCAGCATTTGAAGACTGCACCTATTCAACTTTAAAACAACAACAATGAAACTAAAGCCCGGTGGAAAAATTGCCATCTTTTTAATTCTTGGTGTAATTGCCTTTTTTCTGATTAGAAAGTACCTTCCTTCATCCAGTACCGGTACCGCCAGTTCAACCGACAGTACGTGGAACGCCAACGCAAATGAGCCCGGTACAGCCAACGACAAATCGCCCAATCGTGCTTCAAATACGGCTGGGGAAGAACGGACTTTTAACTACACTGCCGAAAAGCCTGTAGAGGGGGTATTAAAAGGTGTAGTGGAAGTGGGTGCTACCGGCTTCAATTCTTTTGTAATAAATATGGATAGGGAAAAGCGTTGGGAAATCGTTTCCAAAGACTTTGGTGAAAGCCTGGCGTATGAAGGATTAGCCACAACTGATGACATCCGGGTTGGTTTAAAAAAGTACCTGGCGGGCATGTTTGATAAAGGTGTTTCGAAAAACAATATGCACTTCGTTATTTCTTCGGGCGCACAGAAGGAACCAAAAACGGAGCTCATTGCGAACGAACTTAAAAAGATGGGCTACGTTGTTAACCTTGTGACGCCCGATCAGGAAGGAAAATTTGCTTTCCAGGCAACGGTGCCCAGGGCATTCCAGGACAATTCTTTCCTGGTTGATATCGGATCGGGTAACACTAAAGTTTCCTGGCAGGAAAACGGACAACTAAAGTCACTTGAATTGCCCGGTGCCAAATATTACTCCGATAACCAGTCTGACGAAGCCGTTTACAACAAGGTTAAAGGACAGATCGGCAGTATCCCGCAGGGCACAAGAAACGTATGTTTTATTATTGGCGGGGTTCCATTTACACTTGCGAAGCAACACCGCAATGGCGAAGAACGGTATACGGTGTTAAAAAACCCCGGCGACTACAAAGCGGCAGATAAGAAAATGAGTTCAGGTTTAAATATCTACAAGGCCTTACAGGATGGCACTCAAACCGACACTTTTGTTTTTGATTGGGACAGTAACTTCACGATCGGATTTCTGCTAAACCTCCGGTAATTGGAAAAATATAGGTACTGAAAAGGGTTGATCATTTAACATGATCAACCCTTTTGCTTTTAGGTTTAGACTTAAGTAGCAGTACCAAATCCGTGCTCCTGGTTTTCCGCGGAAGTGGAAGTACCGTTGGTGGGTATCGACCGGTTGTGAAGGTGTACCGGTTCAGGTTTTGTTTGCTTGTTAAAAGAGCCGAGTACATGAAGGAAAGCATGGAAGATCTGTTGCAGATCCGTAGGTGTTGAAATTGCACGCTGGATTACCAGGTGCAGGTGATCACCTTCTCTTTCTTTATGTTTATCTATATGAAAAGAATAGCCGGACAGTGACTCAAATACGTGGCGGATTGCCTGGTCTGCAAAAAGCGATTTCAGCTTCGACTGGTCATTGGTCTGCACGATCACTTTATCGTCGAACTCAGGATAACCGAGTTTGACATCCTGCATGCCAAATAGTTTTCCAATCCTATTTATAACGTCTTCAGGGTAAATTGCGAAGCGGAAATTAGTTGTAGTTGGCAATTCGGCCAAAAGGTTGGTTTGTTCATAGCCACCTTCCGCATTTCCACCTGGAGAGCTTACGATGTCCATCTCGATGTTGCCTCTATCTGTTTGCAGAACCACATGGTAGTCCTGTGATCCGTTGGTATTAATGTCGGTGGTGACCAGCTGAAAGATGGTGTCAGCATCCCCGGATATTGTTCTTCTCTCTATCATAAAAAATTGGTTTTTAGATAGCTGCATAATAATTACGCCAGCCCTCGTCTCCCCTAATGTAACTAAAAAATGGGCTTTGTTTCGAACCTTTCTGTTTATTGCTGCATCAAATAAATCAGTTAAAAGGCAAACAGCATTGGGAATATACCTTATCCATAATGAAATTAATTACTGTTGAAAACTTGACGGTCCCGAATGCCGGGTCTGACGTACTTTTGGGCATTTAGATTCAAACTTCGAAAGTTTGCGGAAGATTAATTCAGGCCAACTGGCGCACTTATCATAAGCGAAGCCAAATGATCAGTCGAAAAGGGGTATTGGCTGCCTCTATGGTTGCATCAGGGTCGGATGTCGGAGCATACGCCGGATTGAGCTTTCCTGTTGCGCTTATTGGCACGATTGAAGAAACTGACTTTTCTGCAACCAGGTTAACCAGAATTCAGTTCTGTCATTTGCAGCGATTAAGCTGGTGATTTCGGGACTTGTATTTTAGCGGCATACTTAAAAACACGGCAATGAAGTTTAGCTTTTACGGACATTCTTGTTTCAGCGTTGAAATTGCGGGGAAGAAAATCCTTTTCGATCCTTTTATTACGCCTAATGAACTGGCGAAGCACATTGACATCAATGCTATCGAAAGCGACTATATCTTCCTAAGCCACGGCCATGCTGACCATGTCGCCGATTGCGAAGTCATTGCGAAACGTACCGGCGCCAAGGTGGTATGTGCTTTCGAAGTGCATGAGTGGCTCAATTCAAAAGGTGTATCGAACACACACCCGATGAACACGGGCGGCAAGTGGCAGTTCGACTTTGGTACCGTTAAGTGCGTGGTTGCGCACCATAGTAGCAGTTTACCCGATGGTTCTTATGGTGGCAACCCCATGGGGTTTGTTTTCATGACTTCTGAAGGCAACTTTTATTTCGCCGGCGATACTGCCCTCACAATCGATATGCAACTCATCCCACGATGGACTCATATCGACTTCGCCGTGCTGCCAATTGGTGACAACTTCACGATGGACGTAGCGGACGCGGTAATTGCGGCTGAATTTGTGAACACGGTAAAGGTTGTAGGAGTTCACTACGACACCTTTGGTTACATAAAGATTGACACAGATAAAGCAAAGGCCGAATTTGATGCTGCCGGAAAAATGCTACTATTGCCGGGTATTGGCGAAACAATTGACATTTAGGTTTACGTATAAAATACTAAGTTTATTTACATGGGTAGAATTATAGGTGTTGCAAATCAAAAGGGAGGCGTAGGAAAAACTACCACAGCCATAAATCTGGCAGCAAGTTTTGCTGTGCTCGAGTACAAAACACTCCTCGTGGACGCCGACCCGCAAGCAAACAGTACCACTGGCGTTGGTTTCGACTTACATAACGTGACAAGCAGCCTGTACGACTGTATGATCAATAATGCAACTTCGCAGGACGTCATCCTTAAAAGTGACATTCCCCATCTTGATGTGATCCCGTCGCACATTGACCTGGTAGGTGCCGAAATTGAAATGATCAACTATCCGAACCGCGAAACAGTGATGAAGAACATGCTTGATGCGGTGAAGGACAAATATGACTTTATTGTAATCGATTGCTCACCATCGCTGGGTTTAATCACTGTAAACGCATTAGTTGCTGCCGACAGTGTTATCGTTCCGGTTCAATGCGAATTCTTTGCCCTTGAAGGCCTGGGCAAATTGCTCAATACGATCAAAATCGTACAAAACCGACTCAACCCTGATCTACAGATCGAGGGCATATTGATGACAATGTACGATGGCAGGTTGAGACTCTGTAACCAGGTGGTAAGCGAAGTCAGGAGACACTTTGATGAAATGGTGTTTACCACAATTATTCACCGAAACACCCGGCTGAGTGAAGCGCCGAGTTTTGGCAAACCAGTCATACTCTACGATTCCGACAGTAAAGGAGCAGTCAATTACCTCAACCTGGCCAAAGAGGTACTCCAGAAAAATGACCTCACTAAAATCGCGAGGGAAGACCGGATTTTGGATGCTCCTGACCCTGTTTAAAGATGCCATCCAGGTCAATCTTTTATTTACCCGCAATTAAAAATTTCCGGTCACCTCCCGGCTGTGTGCGGCGTTGTACCTGAACTGGCTGGTAAATTTCACCGTCGCATTTCGATTTACAATTTTTAGCGGCAATTTTGCGCTACCTGAAACAGGAACCTACATGACAAACAATAAAAAAGATCTTCTGGGCAAAGGCATCAGGAGTCTTTTACAGAATATCGATTCAGACCTTAAGACCACATCCGGCAATTTGAAACAACCGGTGATTGAAACGGCAACCGGCATTAACCGTATCCCGCTGATCAATATCGAAGTTAATCCGCGGCAGCCCCGGCGCGACTTCGATGAGCAGTCGATGAGTGAACTTGCCGCCTCTGTAAAACTGCACGACATTATTCAGCCGGTTACAGTTTCCGCAATAGAAAATGGAAAGTTTCAACTGATCAGTGGTGAACGCCGTTTCCGTGCAGCCAGGATGGCCGGGTTGACAGACATTCCAGCATACGTCCGCCAGGCAAACGACCAGGAATTGCTGGAACTTGCGTTATTGGAAAACCTCCAGCGGGAAGATCTTAATGCCATTGAAATCGGCTTAAGTTATAAGCGGATGATGGAAGAGCTGAACTATACGCAGGAACAGGTTGCCGAAAGGATGGGAAAAGAACGAAGTACAGTTACCAACTACATCCGGTTACTGCGCCTGCCACCTGATATTCAGCTGGCTGTTCGCAACGGCACCTTAAGCATGGGCCATGCCCGTGCGCTGATCAACGTTGACACCATAGATAAACAACTTTTCATTTATAACGAGATCAGGGGCAAGGGACTGAGCGTAAGGCAAACTGAAGAGTTGGTAAGGAAGATGTATAAAACAGATAACGAGGCCGTTAAAGCTTCGGTAAAGTCGGAGCTCCCGCCGGCGTACAAGAGAATTGAAGATACCTTAGCTACACATTTTGGTACCAAAGTAAACCTGGCACATAACAAAAAAGGCTTTGGAAGCATATCAATTGAATACTACTCTTTGCAGGAACTAAATAAGATTCTCGAGCAAATGAATGTGTCTGCCAGCTAAATACCATGAACTGGTTATACACACTTATCATACTTTTCTCTTTTCCAGGCATTGCAGCAGCACAGTCTGAAAAAGAGCAACTCGCCAGTGGCAGGCTCGATACATTGCCGCGGCAGGCCGACACGGCCGCGACAATCACC
>JASLBT010000225.1 GCA_030146445.1 Segetibacter sp.
TGACCAATGATTATATAAAATGGAACAGTTGTTTGCGAAAGAGCAACAAAACCGAAACAGGAAAAGAGCACCATGAAAGCGAAAGCACTTAGTTTTTTCATCAATTTTTCTTTTCTGGTTAATATTTTTTTAAAAAAAGCGTTAAAGAGAGTACTGGATGCGATGAACATCGGCTAGGGAATAAACCAAACAGAAAAATTCCTGTTGACTTGTTTTTTTGCAACCAATAACCGGGTGTCATGAGACCAGACCCGTCATTTGGTGAAACGAACATCCTGGGCGAACTTCCGGTGCAAAAGTACCTTGTTCGGCTGCTATCACGAATTAAAAATTACTGAAATTTAAACTCCACCCCTCACTGAAAACGAAGCTCTTCCCTACGGAATTACGTTGAAGAAGATGGTTTAAAATAATCGTTAATAGCTTTCTAAAGGTTAGGTAGCGGTCTTAGGCAGGAATATAATCGTGAGCAAATTAAGGGTTTTTTGCAGATTGCTTGCCTATTCAACTAAATATTATGAATTTCTATATCATGTTGTTTAAGTAAACGGAAAATCATCGCCGTTTAAGTAATATAACATGCAAAACCGCTGATGCAGAATTGAAGCACGATATTTCAAGTATAACGTCCGGAGACAATTATTCGCATTTGAATGTCGTTAGGATTAGCTTCACCCTCAGCGGCGGCGGCAAATGGAATTGTTGCCCTTCAGGACCGGCCCGGCAGAAGGTCCGCCGTGCTGCATGAATGGTCAGACTTCTTGGGCTGGTCGCTTAAGCAATGCCTTAACAAACCATAAAGGCCTGGTCGTTAAGGAATCTTTATTACCAATGAAAACCGGGTGAGGTTGTTGGAAGCACCGGGCGGTTAATGGAATTACGGCTATTACAATCGATAACAATAACGCCCCGGCGCCAGACAAACCAGACTTCTATCCGCTTGATCATAGCTCTACCTCACTATGCAAAGCAGGGATTGTAACATTATCGTAACCCTTGCGCTGAAGCCTTTCGGCAAAGTCTTTCTGAACATCATACTCTCCGTGTACCAAAAAGACGTTCTTTATCTTATCTGACTCCAGGCATGATAAGAACTTGAGGAGATCATCGTAATCGCCGTGGGCACTCATACTCTGCATCTGCCCGATTTCGGCAACAACGGGAAACAAATCTCCAAATATCTCCACTTCTTTCTCCCCACTTAACAGTTGGCCACCCAACGATCTGGCTTCGCAATATCCTACAAACAAAATGGTGTTTTTTTGGTCACCAATTGTACTCATGATGTGGTGCTTCACCCTGCCCGCATCGGCCATACCACTTGCTGAAATGATAACGCATGGCTCCTGGTAGTCGACAAGTTTGCGACTGTCGTCAACAGTTTCAACGAACTTTAACCCCTTAAACTTAAATGGATCTTCATCAATCTTCAGTATCCGCTGTACCTTTTCGTTGTAGTTATCAGGATAGCTTTTTACCACCTGCGTCGCCTTCTGACTCAACGGGCTGTCAACAAAATAGCTCAACTCAGGAAGACGCTTTTCAAGTTCGAGCTGGTTAAGGGCATAAAGCACTTCCTGCGTGCGTCCGACACTAAATGCTGGTATAATTAGCTTACCTTTTTTCTCGATACAAGTTTTCTTAATCCAGGAGCGAAGAGTGTCCACCGTGTTGAAAAGTACATCGTGTTGCTTGTTTCCGTAAGTAGTTTCGAGTATGACGTGGTCAGCGTGCGGGATTTCGCTTGGCGGGCTCAAAATCACACTCGAATAACGACCAACATCGGCGCTAAACGTTAAACTCTTAGGCTGTCCGTTTTCAGTAACCCGAATATTCACTGCGGCGCTTCCGATAAGGTGGCCGGCGTTGGAGAACATAAATTCAACTCCATCTTCCAGTGTCGTCCATTGTTCGTACCCAATGGTTTCAAAACGTTCCATGGTTTGGTTAACGACCTCAACATCGTAATATGGGTCGAATGGCGGAAGGTCGTTCGCTATCCTTTTTTTGTTGACATACTCAAGGTCGTAGCATTGTATTTCGGCACTGTCGTACAAGAGTATCTCCGTAAGATCTTTTGTAGCTGGGGTGCAATATATCTTGCCTTGAAATCCATCTTTGACCAACTTTGGAATAAGTCCGCTATGATCAATATGTGCATGAGACAATAACAGGTAATTAATTTCCTTCGGTTCAAACCCGAAGTTTCTGTTCAGGTCATCGGTTTGCGTGCCCATTCCCTGGAACATTCCGCAATCCAATAATATTTGCGTCCCATTGTCTAATTTAAGTAGGTGTTTTGTTCCCGTGACGGTACGGGCTGCCCCATGAAACGATATCCGCATATAAGTGGTGGTGTTACAATGATCGATGCCAGAGATGCAGCGCTGAATGCGCTGTTTTTTGTTTTTTGATTATATCTCAATAGCATAATGCATACCCGGGATTTCCACTTGATAACCCTGCTCGCGTAAACGAACCGCGAAATCTTTTTGTACATCATATTCCCCATGTACCAGGAATATCTTTTTCAAAGTTTGCGGATGCTGGCCGGAAATAAACTTCAACAAGTCCTCGTAATCACCATGGGCGCTCATGCTCTGCATGGATCCAATCTCTGCCTGCACCCGGAACATCTCACCAAATATTTTTACTTCGTCGTTGCCGTTCAGCAGCTGCCCCGCAAGTGATCTGGGTTCGGAGTATCCAACCATAAGCACCGTGTTTCGTCCGTCGGAAATGTTGTGCCTGATGTGATGTTTCACTCGTCCGGCATCGGCCATGCCGCTTGCTGAGATGATCACACAAGGCTCGTTTAGGAAGTTGATCTGCTTGCTTTCATCAGCTGAGGCAGTATAAACAAGCCCTTTAAAATCAAAGATGTCTTTGTCATGCCGGAGCGCATCGGCCAGTGTTGCATTAAAGTTCTCCGGGTGCGCTTTTACAACTGCGGTTGCTTCCCTGCTTAATGGACTGTCCACGTAATACCTCACCGCGGGTAAACGCCCCTCCTGCTCCAGTGTGTTCAGCGCATACAATAGCTCCTGCGTGCGGCCAACGCTAAAAGCGGGTATAATGAGATTTCCTTTTTTTGTTAAACAGGTATGCCTTATCCACCTCAATAACTCGTCGTTCGTATGTCGCCTGTCGCTGTGGAGCTTATTTCCATAAGTGCTTTCAAGTATGAGGTAATTGGCCGCAGGGAACGGAGCCGGAGACTTAAGAATCACATCACGGTATTGCCCAACGTCGCCACTGAAGGTCAGGTTGGTTACCTTACCGTCTTCAGTAATGCGTACGTTGACTGCAGCGCTACCAATAATATGACCGGCATCGGTAAACAATATTTCGACGCCATCAGTTATGCTAAACCATTCATCGTAGTTCCTGCCGTCGAACAATGCTATCGCTTCCCGCGCGTCGTCAAGGGTATACAGTTCTTCGAAAGGTGGAAGGTTGTTTTTCGCGCGTTTTTTATTGATGAAACGGGTGTCGTCCCGCTGTATTTCGGCGCTGTCCATCAACAAAATCTCCGCAAGGTCGCGGGTTGCAGGTGTACAATAAACGGTACCGTTAAAGCCCTCCCTTACAAGTCTTGGTATCAGTCCGCAGTGATCAATATGGGCATGGGATAAAACCAGCCAATCGATGGCGGATGCTTCGAAACCGAAATTCCGGTTCATTTCATCAGCGGCTGCTCCGAGCCCCTGGAACAGACCGCAATCGAGTAAGAGTTTCCTGCCATTTTTTAATGTTAATAAGTGTTTTGAACCTGTAACCGTCTGTGCCGCACCGTGAAAAGAAAGTTTCATTATGTTGATTTAAGGGAGAAAGTGATAAAAATTTTTGCTTATGAATCTTATCTGCTACCGGAGAAATACATCCGGTTAACCATTGGTAAGTATACAGAACAAGTGCCTGCCGGCATGTCGAACATATATTTTAATTCTAAGCAAGACAGTAGCCGAAAACCGGCTGGTTTCAGACTTATTGGCTTATGATCTTTTTGTTTTAAAGCTCCAGGTGTAATAAAATTCGGCCACTACCTCTCCTTTCTCATTTGTTCCGACTGTGTGACACTTAATGGTAGTTGCCTCCCCCGTTTGGATCGCCCTTTCAACGGCTTCATTGATTGCTGCTCCCGCGCTGCAGGTGAACACAATTGTGCCTGTCGCTTTTTTGTGATAAAAACCTTCATTACTGATGACCAACATGCTGAGCGGCGGATTTCTTTTGTACAGCGCCCCCATACACAATATCCCTGTGCTCACTTCTGACGGCATTGATAATATGGCGACATAGATGGACTGAAAAGGATTTTTGTTAAACCACCGTTGACTTACACTAACCTTTGCTTCTTCAGGCGTAAGACTTACAAGCTTCAGGCCTGCGAACCAGGCAGAAGGCAGCCTGGTGAGCATGAACAACCTGAACCTGATTGGATGGGTTATATAATTTTTAAACGATATAAAATGAGGATTGCCCATTGAACCTTGCTTGTGTTGTGCTTTGACTGCTGACTTCCAAACAGTTGGCTAATCTAAGCTAATTAAGCATAAGAAAATTCAACCGTAGGCCACCCCGCTGACCCGTATAAACCCAGGGATAATTATCAATACCTGTTGCCCAAAAAACTGCACCACGCCGCACAACGATGGCGTTAAGATTCGCCGCCCGGCACAAATCTTCCCATTGCTTGTTCATTTATAGAATCTTTCTCTAATCAAATGCAAAAAGCATAAACGTTGCAGTGTGTGAAGTTTAGTTGTAAATGTGGCTTCTCTTGCACCAACTTTCTACGAACGTAAATCTCCACCTAATCAGCCATCCACATTTTCATTTCTCAATTAAAACGCCCGAGAGGTGGAACCTGTTTGATGCGGCACAAAGGATAACCGGGATAACAGGTACCAGTTTGGGTACCGCCAGGGATGGTCGACCGGGGCACCTCCCGATTTTGTGTTGCTGTTTGGGTCGCCTTCAAATC
>JASLBT010000261.1 GCA_030146445.1 Segetibacter sp.
ATGATTTCGGCAGTAGTATAAACCAGGTTGTGGTCGAGCAGGTGTCCACCGACTGTCTTGCCGGTACTGTCGGAAATGGACAGGTGGATATGCGAGCCGTTTATGGATAGGGTTCCGGTGAGACTGACCACCTCAAAGTAGCCCGAAACCGAGGTGCCACCTTCCTGGTTTGCAAACCTTATGTTGTACTGCGTCAGGCTCCCGGCACAGGTTACGATCCAGCCGGCACAAATTTCATGCGATTGCACAAATGCGAGTATAGATTTCCTGAGATCCTGGCCTGGCTTCAGGCGTATGGCATAGGTCTTAATCTGGTGCACGGGTTTGTTTTTGTTTGTTGAACAGGGGTTACGACAAAAGAATAAACAGTACAAAAAAATTAGTGCATATTTAACCGGGATTAACAGGTAACAACAATCCCCTTACAGCCAGGCTCTTGATGAACCAATAGCTGCTGTTTCCTTTATCTTTTCCTTAACGCGTTCGGCCTAACTTTATGAATTCTATGTTCGGAACTAAACCGAATTTCGGCCTTTATCACTAAAGTTGCTTTTATGAATGTAGTTTATACAGCCTTATTTGCTCTGAATCTCATTCTCCTTTCCTGCAACAATATCACAGACGTGGCAGCAGCTAATCAAACAAAATCTACCGTAACCGAAGTCAAGACCGATACCGCTACCCTTGGCGCAGGCTGCTTCTGGTGCGTTGAAGCAGTTTTTCAACAGCTTGACGGCGTGCTTAAAGTTTCCAGCGGGTATACCGGCGGCCATGTGCCTAACCCCACTTATGAACAGGTTTGCACAAAAACGACCGGGCACGTCGAAGTTTGCCAGGTTGTTTTCGATCCCCAAAAAATTACCTACGATGAGTTGCTCGAGGTTTTCTGGAAAACCCATGATCCCACCACACCCGACCAGCAAGGCAACGACCGTGGTCCACAATATCGCAGTGCCATTTTCTACCACAACAGCGAGCAACGTGAAAAAGCGGAAGGCTATAAAGCATCCCTTGAGCAATCAGGTGCCTATAGCGCTAAAATTGTTACCAGCGTTGAACCACTCGAAACTTTTTATATCGCAGAAAACTATCATCAGAATTATTTCAACAGCAACCCCGACCAGATGTATTGCCGTTATGTGATACAACCCAAGATGGAAAAATTTGAAAGGGTATTTAAAGACAAACTTAAAAAGTCTAAATCGGAGTAATCACTGTGCCAGGAGCACAGTTTAGAAGCCCTATCACGGTTTACCGCCTAAGGGCTGCAGGATGCAAAGGGTTTAGCCGCGACCCTCAAGGGCGCGGCCGAAGCGAAGCGCAGCCCGGCGCAGCCTGAACCACCGACAGGATCAGTGCTTCTGCCTACTGCCCCCGAAACCAAAATGTTAACACCGAAAGTTCTTGCAAACGCAGGAATTTTTTTTTATGTTTATAGTTGTTTACGCTTGCCAGGAAATACACCAAAACCAACTCATGAAAACTGTACTTTCCGGCTTGCTTATACTGTTAAGCATGGGCGCTACCGCACAAAAATGCGGCGTTTCTATCAACCTTCAGAATGCCTATGCACGGGGCGACTTTGGTATGGTAAACCATGAGCCGATCCCCGGGGCGCGCTTGAACTTCACCTTTAGGCCTATGTGGCAATTCCCGATTTACACTGGTTTCGAAGTGGCCTACCAGCGCGGCCTTAACACAACTTCAACGTTTGAAGGAACAATGTTCGGAACACCCGATCTATACGCTGCAAAAACCAGGAACCGCGTGTGGTCGGCGCTTGCTAACATTCGCATAAGTGTACCTAATGAAGCGGCATTACTCCGGCCGTTTTTAGAGGGACTGATTGGGGCCAATAATTTTCGAACAATTTGTGCGGTTACCCGCGAAACACCAAACGGCATTACCAAACTCAGCAACACCACCGACAGCCGTTTGGGATGGGCATTTACTTATGGCGGCAGCGCCGGACTGAATATCAGGCTGCAGCCGGCTGCGAAATCATACATTCAGTTAAAAACGTCGTACCTGCTTGGAGCCAAAAGCCGCTACCTTTCTGATCCCTGGATAAATAACGATGGCACCGCCAGTTTTGCCGTTAACCAATCGACAACCAACCTGTTTATTCCGCAGGCCGGGGTGTTTTTCAATCTCAATTAATCTTGTATTTGTACCTGCCGGAGCTCAAGTAGGTTTAAGCCATTTGGCCAGAAATTTTTTACATTCCGGTTAACGAGGTGTATGGCCATATCGTACCACAGGGGTACTACAGGCGCATCGTTGATTACCATCTGGTCCATCGCACGGTACATTGCATACCGGCTACTATCGTTTAACTCGATAAGTGCTTTCTCGTACAATTCGTCGAAATCAGGGTTCTTATAGCGGGTGTAATTCGGCGGAGCCGGGTTTTTGCTGTAAAACATGGCCATGTAATTTTCCGCATCGGGATAGTCGGCGATCCAGCTGCCGCGGAAAAACAGGGCCTGCGACTTAGCGGTCTGCTCGAGCAATACACTTTTCTGTACTACCTCTACCTGTATTTTTATTCCCACTTCTTCCACCTGGCGAGCCACAAAACTGCCGATGTCGGCATATATCGGGATCGTCAGCAACTTGATGACCGGCAGTCCCCTCCCGTTTTTGTAACCTGCCTCTTCCAGCAGTTGCCGCGCTTTCGCGGGGTTATATTCATAGCCGTTCACCATTTCGGCGTTCATCGAGGGCAATCCCGAAGGTACAAATCCCGCCTGCGCTGCTGTGCCAATCGAGTTACGCATATACATTGCCAACTTTTGCCGGTTGATTGCGTAATTAATTGCCTGGCGCAATTTCCTGATCTTCATCGGCGATCCGTTTAGCAGAGGGTTCTGCTCATCCACGAGGATGCCAAGATATTCGGTGTTCAGGTAAGCATGTTTATTCAATACTATTTTGTTGTGCCAGCTTTCCCGAAGTGTACCCCGCTTTGTAAGTACCTCATCTTTAAACGAGGGATCTATATCGTTTACAAAGCTGAGCTCACCTTGCTGGAACGAAAGAAATTCCGTGGCCTTATTGTCGAGAAAAGAAATCTTTACCGCATCGAGGTAAGGAAGCTTGCGACCATTTTCATCGGTCTCCCAGTAGTTGGGATTCCTGTGCAAAATCATCGCCTGCCCTTCTTCCCAATCGTGAAATTGAAACGGCCCCGAACCACATGGATGGCTCCTGAAATCCTTGCCAAATTTTTCAACGGCTTCATGCGGCACAATGCTGCAATATTGCATCGTAAGTATGCCCATAATCGGGTGGAACGGACGAACCAGCTTTAGCACAAATGTAGAGTCGTCCACTGCCGTAAAGCCATTTGCACTGTCTACGCGGTTGTTAAATATCCACGCGCCGCTGCTGGCGGTCTGCTTATCCACGATGCGTTTCAAACTATACACCACATCATTTGCCACCAGCCGGCGGCCCTTTCCCGAGGGAAATACGGGATTGTCGTGAAAATATACATTGTTCCTGAGATGGAAGGTGTACGTAAGCCGGTCGTCGCTCACCTGCCATGAATGCGCCAACGATGGAACGATGTTGAGCCCGGTATCAACCTCAACAAGCGTATTATACAACTGGTGTACGACCCACATGATCGACTGGTTTTTGGCAAACGCCGGGTCGAGTGTGGCCACACCGGTTACTTCGTTGTACGCAAATACCTTTTTGTTATGGGCCTTACGGGCGCCGCAACCAGGTAAACCGACGATGATAAAAACCAGAACAACTATATAGAACCCCAGCGCCTTCATACATTTTTTTTGGTACCGGCATTTGAACGATACCCGGCATCGTTGTGTCACTCACTTGTACCGATTTTTCTTTACGCAGCTTTGTTCACCAGTCCTAAACATCATTACAAAACACAACTGCTGCACATTATGTCGACCGGTTTGCCATTCACACCGATTACTTATGGTCACCATTTTGTTTGACGACTAAGCTTTATTTTTAGCCGATGAAACGCAAGGGCAATTTATTACTTCTTGGCTGCTTACTTACACTTTTTGTGCAGGCGCAACTGGGTCCCGACAAAAAGACCTTTACCTACGACGATACTTTACGCGGCACGCTGAATGAGAACCGGAGTTGGTGGAACGTGATCAGTTATAACCTAAAGGTTACCCCCGACATTCCTGCAAGATCCATCAGCGGCTCAAACACCATCCGCTTTACCACCGACTCAACAACATCCAACAGGCTTATGCAGATCGATTTGCAACAGCCTTTGCAGGTAGATAGTGTACAGACTTTGCAAGCGGCAAAGTCACGCGGCAGCGCTGCAGTTACCATAAACTTCCCCTTCAAGCAGGAAAACGATATTTACCTGGTCGACCTGCGTGACCTCGTAACCGATTCCATCACCATATACTACCATGGGGTACCCAAGGCTGCTAAACGTGCACCATGGGATGGTGGACTGGTATGGTCGACCGACGGGTTTGGCTACCCTTTTGTGGCTACTGCCTGCCAGGGACTTGGCGCAAGTGTCTGGTGGCCATGTAAAGACCACCAGGCCGATGAACCGGACAAGGGCATGCAGATCAGCATAACTGCCCCCGACTCGCTCACAGCCGTTAGCAATGGAAGGCTTGTAAACGTTTCCCGTTCAACCGGCAACGCCAAAACCTGGCTTTGGGCGGCTAAGAA
>JASLBT010000301.1 GCA_030146445.1 Segetibacter sp.
TCAATCGAGCCATAAGAGCCAAAACCTGCATTGTTTACCAAAATATCTATGCTTCCTACTTCTTTCAGAATTTGTTCTACACAAGCTGTAATGCTTTCATCTTTTGTAATGTCCAAGGCAATAGGTTTGATGCCGTAGGCTTTGAGGTCTTGCATTTTTTCCATCCTGCGTGCCGCACCATAAACATTGTAGCCGTTTTGTGCCAAATAAATTGCGGTTGCTTTGCCAATTCCTGCAGAAGCTCCCGTTACTAAAACTGTTTTTTTCATTTCTATAAAATTTATAGAGCAAAGGTGGTTTAGGCTTGCAATGCGTAGTTTGTTGAAAAGTCCAAGTTTTAGTGCTGAAAAGGTCAAACGTCGGATACTTGTTCTGAGAAGTAGGGTTTATTCTACTTGCCGCTAACGCTTCGTGAAAGAAGGTGTTTACCAACCTGGCTTTGAAATCAGTTGGGAACCGCAGAGAGGGAGAGAAGCAGAGATTTGCGCAGAGGAGTTTTGGTTTTGGATGGGCGGATGGCGGATTGGGGTTTGAAACTAAGGTATTTGGTAGTGAGGTATTGGGTGAGCCGATTGCGGATTGGCCTATGAGAGACACTGCAGAGAACGGGAGAAGCGGAGGAAACGCAGAGCAAAAAAGTATTGCAGATTGCTGTTAGGTATTTGGTTTCGGGTATTGCGATATTGAGGTGTGGGGAGGGACGATTAGTGAATGGCAGATGGGGGGTTAGGTACCGAGGTATTACGCGCTGGAATTCCTGAATGAGTACGTACATCATTGCAGAAGTTCATTTTGCATTTGATTCCTGCATTCAAATTTGCAATACAAAAAGCAGAATAGCATTGTTGCCGTAAAAGTGAGTGACACAACGATGTCTAATGCATATCCTCCAGTTGGTCCCGTAAGAATTCGTATTGGAAATAATTGCACGTGTTTTCTTTTGTGGGGAACTCTTTTGAATTTAGAATTTCTACCATAACTACCCGAATCAGGCCACTTCTGCAAAGCCACAAACCGCTACATTCATTAATTTGCAGGATGTCGATGTTTAATATTCATTCGCCTTATCAGCCCGCCGGGGACCAGCCCTCGGCTATTCAGCAGTTGACTGACGGGCTGAACCAGGGTGAAAGGTACCAGACACTACTTGGTGTTACCGGAAGCGGTAAGACTTTTACCATGGCAAACGTAATACAAAACGTACAACGGCCAACGCTGGTGCTTACACACAATAAAACGCTTGTTGCCCAATTATACGGTGAGTTCAAGCAGTTTTTCCCGGATAACGCGGTGGGCTACTTTGTGAGCTACTACGATTATTATCAACCGGAAGCTTATATGCCGGTCAGTGATACCTACATTGAAAAAGACCAGAGTATCAATGAAGAGCTGGACAAACTCCGTTTACAGGCAACCTCGCAACTGCTTACGGGTCGAAGGGACATTATTGTAGTTGCAAGCGTAAGTTGCATTTATGGTATCGGCAACCCAAAGGAATTTGCTAACGGTATCGTTCGTATTAAAAAGGGTGAAATGATCTCCCGGCAGGGGTTTTTACACTCACTGGTGAACAGCCTTTACAACCGCAGCCAGACGGAATTTTCACGTGGTACCTTCCGGGTGAAGGGAGATACCGTTGACATCAACCTGCCTTATGTTGACTTTGGCTACCGGATCACGTTCTTTGGAGACGAGATCGAGACGATAGAGACGCTTGATCTGCAAAGCAGTAAACGGATCAGCACAGTTGACGATGCGGCGATTTTTCCTGCTAACCTGTACCTGGCGCCGAAAGACATGATGCAGCAGGTCTTATACGAGATACAGGATGAAATGCAGGCACAGGTAGAATATTTTAAGTCGACCAACAAATACATCGAGGCGCAGCGCCTGAGTGAGCGGGTGAACTACGACATTGAAATGATCCGCGAACTTGGCTTCTGCAATGGAATAGAAAACTACTCACGGTTCTTCGACCGGCGTGAACCTGGCACCCGGCCATTCTGCTTACTCGATTATTTTCCTAAAGATTTTCTCTGCATTGTTGATGAAAGCCACCAAACCATACCACAGGTAGCGGGAATGTATGGAGGAGACCGTAGCCGCAAGCTCACCCTCGTTGAATTTGGGTTCAGGTTACCCAGTGCGCTGGATAACCGGCCGCTAAACTTCAATGAATTTGAGTCGTTACTCGACCAAACCGTTTTTGTTAGCGCGACTCCGGGCGACTACGAACTGGAGAAAACCGGCGGTGTGGTAGTAGAACAGATTGCCAGGCCAACCGGTCTGCTGGACCCGCCGATAGAGGTAAGACCAAGTGTAAACCAGATCGACGACCTGCTTGATGAGATCGACAAACGCGTGACGAAGGGTGACCGGGTATTGGTGACAACCCTGACCAAACGGATGGCCGAGGAAATGGATAAATACCTGGCGCGCATTAACATCAAAAGCAAATACATTCACAGCGAGGTGCAAACCCTTGACCGTATTGAAATTCTAAGGCAGCTGCGCCTGGGTGAAATAGACGTGCTGGTAGGGGTAAACCTGTTGCGCGAAGGTCTTGACCTGCCTGAAGTGTCGTTGGTGGCAATACTTGACGCTGACAAGGAAGGATTTCTTCGCAATGAACGCTCACTTACCCAAACTGCCGGTCGTGCGGCCCGGAACGTAGACGGGCTCGTGATCTTTTACGCCGATACGATCACCGAAAGCATGCAACGGACAATCGATGAAACCAACCGCCGGCGGGAAAAGCAGATCGCCTATAACCTGGAGCATGGCATCACCCCACAAACCATCAGGAAAACGGTAGAACAAATCATGAAGCAGACATCTGTACTGGATATCAAAGGCAGTGACGATAATGCAACGTATTCGCTGATCGACGACAAACCGCTTGTAGCTGCGGAAAAACAGCAGGAGTATAAAACGATCCCCCAGATGGAAAAAGCCATCAACCAGGTAAAAAAACAAATGGAAAAAGCAGCAAGGGACCTCGACTTTATGGAGGCGGCCAGGCTTAGGGATCAGATGTTTAAAATGCAGAAAGAACTTGAAGCGGTAAAATAGTTGCAGGCATTCATAAGTAAATAGAAACCTTAAAATTATACCCGTACCCTGCAACATTGGTATTTCCACCTATCTTGCAGCCCTCAAAAATTTGACATTATGGAGTATGGGAAAATCATTGCAATCAGCGGCATGGCGGGTTTATTTGAGCTGGTTGGAAGTAAAAAAGACGGTGCTATTGTTCGCTCATTAGAAGACAAAACAACCAAATTTGTCTCTTCGCGTATACATAATTTTTCTCACCTCGAAAGCATAGAAGTTTATACTACTGGTGAAAATGTTAACCTCGTAGATGTACTCCAGGCCATTCAACAGTCTGGTGAAACTTTGCCATCGGAAAAAGACAATGCGGCCATTAAAGCTTTCTTCGAAAAAGTATATCCTGAATTGGATTTTGAAAGGGTATATGCAAGCGACATGAAGAAAATGGTTAAATGGTATTCCATACTGACCAGCAACGATGTTGAATTTAAGTTGTCGCAGCAAACGGAAGAGGACCAGGATGAGGATTCAGAACCTGTAGAAGAGACAGATCAGCCGCTTGAAGCTGTTGAAGCATCTACACAGGAAGGTGCAGAAAACCAGGAGTTAGGCGCGATCGAGATGGTTGAAGCTGAAGACTCTCCTGAAGAGGCCGGTGCCACAAACAAGAAAGCACCCAAAAAGAAGAAATCAGAAGAAGAATAAGTCATTTCTATATTTCAGGTCCGGTAATCCGAGATCGAACCCCGGTTCGGCTTTGGTTCCCGGATTTTTAAATTATACCCGTTATGATCCTAAACGCAGACATACAAAAACTTCCCCGCAACTTTATACCCCGGGAGTTCAAACTCACCGGCTGGGAAGTAGTTGAGCCTTATTTTAAAGAACTCGTGGATCGGCCACTTAACAACGCCGCAGACCTTGAACAATGGCTGAAGGACATGAGCGAATTGGAGGCAGTGGTAAGTGAGGACGCCTGCTGGCGGCAGATCAAAATGACATGCGACACCACTGACAAGTCCCTGGAAGAGTCGTTTAACTTTTTCTGCATGGAGATCCAGCCAAAGCTGCAACCCTATGCTGACCTGCTGAACCGCAAGCTGGTGTCGAATCCTTATACAAAAGAGCTGAGCCAGGATCTATATTTCACCTACCTGAGAAGCGTCAAAAAAAGCATCGAGCTGTACCGGGAAGAGAACATTCCGCTGCAAGCTGAGCTGAGCGTAATGCAACAGCAATTTGGCGTGATCTCCGCAAAGATGACCATCGAAGTCAATGGTGAAGAATATACCCTGCAGCAGGCGGCTAAATTCCTCGAGAGCCACGACCGCGGTTTGCGCGAAGAAGTTTATCGAAAGATCAATGAAAGAAGAGCACAGGATAAAGATGCCCTGAATGAACTGTATACACAGCTGATCGCTAAGCGCCACCAGGTCGCTCTCAATGCCGGATTCGCGAACTACCGCGACTACAAGTTTGCTGAAATGGGCCGGTTTGATTACACTAAAGAAGATTGCTTCAAATTTCATGAAGCCGTAAAACTTCATGTGCTGCCCCTGGTAGAAAAGATCAACCTTAAGAAAAAAGAAAAGCTTGGCCTCGACGTTTTAAGGCCCTGGGATACTGAAGCGGAGCCGGAAGGCGTTGAGTCGTTGAACCCATTCAAAACCGGTGAGGAGCTGACCGAAAAAACGATCCGGTGTTTTGAACAACTCAACCCTTTTTTCGCTGACTGCCTGCGGAAGATGAAAGCCATTGGGCATCTTGACCTCGAGAGCCGTAAGGGAAAGGCCCCCGGCGGTTACAACTGTCCGCTCGCAGAAAGCGGAGCGCCTTTCATTTTTATGAATGCTGCCGGGCAAATGCACGACGTAACCACCATGGTTCACGAAGGCGGCCATGCCATTCATTCATTTCTTGCACATCCGCTGGAGCTTAGCGCCTTCAAAGAATACCCAATGGAGATCGCCGAAGTGGCGAGCATGGCCATGGAACTTTTCAGCATGGACTACTGGCAGGTTTTCTTTGATACGGCCGAAGATCTGCAACGTGCAAAAGAACACCAGCTGGAGCGTACGATAAGTATTTTTCCGTGGATTGCAACCATCGATAAATTTCAACACTGGGTATACGAAAACCCGGCGCATTCGGTAGAAGAAAGAACCGCCAAGTGGACGGAAATTTTAGAGGAGTTCTCCACGCATACCGTTGACTTTAGCGGACTGGAAGAATACCGCAAAATAGGTTGGCAAAGACAGCTGCACCTGTTTGAGGTTCCATTTTACTATATCGAATATGGCATCGCGCAACTGGGTGCGATCGGCATGTGGATGCAGTTCAAACAAAACAAAGAGCAGGCACTAAATAATTATATGCAGGCACTTAGCCTTGGTGGAACCAAAACGCTTCCTGCTTTGTATGAGGCAGCCGGACTGAAGTTTGATCTTTCTCCCGGTCATATTGAAACGCTGATGAAGTTCGTAAATAGTGAGATGGAGAAGCTGTAATTGAGTTATGAGTGTAGAGTGATGAGTGTAGAGTGATGAGTGCAGAGTGATGAGTGCAGAGTGATGAGTGCAGAGTGATGAGTGTAGAGTTATGAGTGCAGAGTGATGAGTGTAGAGTTATGAGTGCAGAGTGATGAGTGTAGAGTGATGAGTGTAGAGGATGAGTGTAG
>JASLBT010000321.1 GCA_030146445.1 Segetibacter sp.
GGGGTTTTGGTAAAAACATTCTCCCGGATATACCGGTTGCATTTCCACCCAATCTTAGTGCAGGCGACACCATTGGCATAACCTGCCCGGCTGGTTCAGTTGCCCCTGAGAAGATCGTTCACTGCGCAGAAATCCTCAAAACCTGGGGCTTCAAGGTATGTTATGGCAGTACCGTTGGTAAACAATGGATGCGCTTTGGCGGCACCGACCGGGAACGGCTGGAGGATTTTCAAACCCTCATCGACGATGATAATATTCATGCTGTGCTCTTCGGGAAGGGGGGGTATGGCACGATGCGGATCATCGACCAGGTAAATTGGGAAAAATTCCGGACCAGGCCCAAATGGCTGATCGGTTACAGCGATCTTACCACAGTACACCTCCACGTTCAGGCGAATTTTGAAATTGCAACCTTACACGCCGACATGGTAACAGGACTTAATAGTGATTATGACAGGTCTTCCTCAACCCTCTTCGACGCTCTCCACGGCATTCCTTTACAGTATTCGTTTAAGAGTTCGTCGATGAACAGGCTTGGCGCTGCTACCGCAACTTTAGTAGGCGGCAATCTCAGCATGATTGCGGCATGTGCTGGCAGCAAAAGTGACATAAATACAGCAGGTAAGCTGCTTTTTATTGAAGAGGTATCAGAATATAAGTACACCATCGATCGTATGTTATTGACTTTGAAGCGCTCTGGTAAACTTGACAAATTGGCTGGCCTTATCCTGGGCGGGTTTACGGCGCTGAAGGTGGATCGGGAAGAGACCTTTCAGATGTCTGTTGAAGAAATTGTTTATGAAAAAGTGAGGGAGTTTAATTACCCTGTATGTTTTCACTTTCCGGCGGGTCACATGAAAGACAATTGCGCACTGAAGCTAGGCGTACCATATGAACTGACTGTGAACCAAAAAGATGTGTCCCTTGTTGAAATACCCCGCCCGGCACCGGGGCGCTAAAGCCTGAGGCAGCAGATCCGGTTCAGGTTTACTTTCCCAGGATCATTAAGCGAAAGCGTCTAATCTAATCAGCTGATCAGCTCCTGATTATCAGTGCTGCTGCGTTTCAGCACGCATTTTTGGGTATCTTGTCGAATAATCCAAATCGCTTTATTTATGAAAAAAATTGTCCTTGGCTTTTTAATTACGGCTTTATGTAACGTCCATGTTTCGGCACAGGAGTGGCGTTTGGGTTTGAAAGCCGGTTTAAGTATTCCGAAACTCCGGGCGGGCAGCGACGACGAAGCATTTAGCTCCGGCTACAGAACGTTAACGGGTCCGCAGGCTGGTATATTGGCAGAGTACAGGTTTAATAACCTGTTTTCCATTCAAACAGAAGTAAATTATTCCGCCCAGGGAGGTAAGAAGTCCGGTAAGCAAAAAGTCAGGACGTCAGTATTCGCCGCTATGGTGCCTGTGGGAATAACCTTACCGGAATACCTGTACGCAAATTTTAATAGCGAAGTGGCATTGAGTTACCTGGAGATCCCTGTTTTGGCAAAGTTTAGCCTCAATACTTCTAAGGCATCAAGGATAGCGGTTTATGGCGGACCGTTTATCGGCTACCTACTTGAAGCAAGGGGAGAGTCGGAGGGCAAAAGTAAAATTTACATCGACGCAACGCAAACAACTGAATTTACAATCCCGATTGCCGGTATTCCATTTCCAGTTGGTGTTCAGGATCTTACCATGAAGCAAGATATCACTGAACAATGTAATCGCGCAAATTATGGTTTACAGGGCGGCTTCTCGTATGCCTATGCATTTTCCAGGTGGGAATTCTTTGCAGCAGCAGGTGGAACCTATGGGCTTAGATACCTTCAGAAGAATGCTGCTCTTGGCCAGAATAAAACAGGCGGAGCGTTTGCCAACTTTGGTGCTACAATCGGTCTTTAAACCTTCTTGTGCCGCAGGAATTGTCGCTCATTTCATTAACAGATTTTTAAACATCATCCTGGAATTCCGGCTTAAATCTTGCTTTTTGTTCTGCACCGGGTAGCAAAAAAATGGCGATGTTTAATATAGAAAACTTTAACAACGACCTCCGATTATCCGGCATCAAATTTGAAATCTATATTATACGATTACTGAGAAGTAATCAAATTTTCTCATAAGCAGTTAGTTTTGGTTGCGGCCCCGATTTCCATCGGGGCCTATTTTTTTATACCTCTTAATGCAAGTACTTTTTAGCGCACAAGTAGGCGAAAACGCAACCGAGTGTGTCAAAGAAGATATCCCAGAGATCAAAGGACCTGTTTACAACATAATACTTCTGTATTACTTCTACTGCAAGGCCATAGATGATTGCTGCAAAGGTTATTTTAAGATAAACTGCCTTCCGCGCAGCAGTGTTTTTGATGTTTCTATTAGGTCGGTAAAAAAGATAACAGAGCACAAAAAAAAGAAAGCTGTGAACGAGTTTGTCAAAGTTCGGCAGTACGAATATGTCGTCACGTGGAAGCTTGGTGCCGGGTATAAAAAAAAGGACAGATGAGAGAACCAACCAGAAGATAGCGGGAAAGAAAGAGTCGCTTAAGAATTTCAATGATGGGATGTTTCATCGCAAAGTAATATAAAAAAGAAAGGGGCCACCCCTGGCCCCCATCCATCTGAAAAAAAACTCCGCTAAGAGTTAGCTCTTCGGTATTTCCACACCATCAATTACGTGAATTACGCCGTTGCTTTGGTAAACATCAGCAATGGTAACGTTGGTCATTCCACCATTCTCATCTTTGATCATGATCTTGTTTCCTTTTGCGGTAAATGTAAGCGTTCCACCTTGTACTGTTTTAGCAGCAAATGAACCGCCATTGTCTTTGATCATCTTAGTCAGCGACTTACTGTCTATACGGCCCGGAACAACGTGATAGGTAAGAATGGTAGCAAGTTTTTCTTTGTTTTCCGGCTTAACAAGGGTTTCAACTGTTCCTTTTGGCAGCTTGTCAAAAGCTGCATTTGTCGGGGCGAAAACGGTGAACGGCCCCGCACCACTTAATGTCTCTACAAGGCCAGCGGCTTTTACAGCAGCTACCAGCGTTGTATGGTCCTTGCTGTTTACTGCATTTTCAACGATGGTTTTACTAGGGTACATTGCAGCACCGCCTACCATTACTGTTTTCTCCTGCGCGTTAATTGCCGTTGTAAATAATACTGTAGATAGAAATAATACACTAAATGATCTTACTACTTTCTTCATGAGTTCTTAATTAAATTTTTCTCTTTTTAATTGTTGATTTCATGCATCTACGTGTCGAGTTGATCATTGGTTTTACATGTTTTAAAAGTTCTTGAATTTTTTAATTGTGATAAACGGTGAAGAACCAATTGATTAAAGAGGTTAAACAGAATTATGATTATTGGATCTCAAGTGAAAAATAGCTATGGATTTCAATTAGCAGCCGCGAACCATTTAATTTTCTTATTGTAATAACTTTGTTGTTGCTGCTGCAATGGTTTATTTGAAATTAGTTGTTGGAATTTGTCGGGAATTAAATTAGAGCAATTGTTTTATTGTGAGATCACGCAATTGCCTGTTCTAAGAATTAAGTCGAACTTTCAGTAAAACCAGAGGTAGCTGAAATAGAGCAATATGATTTCCGGTTATTGCTGAAGGGTTTTTATCGGCTTGATTTTTTCGTTATGTCTGTTTAACGATGATAGTGCTACTCGTTATTTTATTATAGCAAAGCATTTATTACGCTGCTGCTGACACCGGTGATAATAGGTATTAATATCAGCCTTGGTCAGCTATATACTGGGCTTTAACCGCTAACTTAATTACGCAAGATTAACCGGAATTTCAAAAGCATTGTACGACGATGCAAGTGCCTGACAACACTTGCTATATTACGGCAGGCGCACAACGATGTTCACTGATGACGCTAGACCGGCGGCACAAAATAATATACGTCAAGGAAGCAAAATGGTGTTTTAAAGAATGATGTTACTATTTGACGCTATGGTAATCGCCTTGCTTGTGCTTGAAACAATTTGCGTATGTAAGATAAACTGAAATAGAACGCTGATTGCCTTCACAAGACCTAACTAAAACATTGATGTTGGTTGCCGGGAGCTTAACTAGTTTAACGGTCAATGTCGTTTACCTGGGCTTTCGGTCTGCAACGCGGTGAAAAGAATTAGCTGCGGTACAAGGGAGTGGGCCGCTGGCAAGTTGGCATACGCGTCAACCTAATTTCCTTTAAAGGACGAAGGTAATGTTGATGTGAACTCCGCCGCTCGCCTGTTCAGACAGTTACGAACGCATTTAATTGCTTAATACGCTGCGATCTTCGCTCATCCAGCCGTAAAAAAATGGCTCGCCCGGATGACGCGGTCGGACTGGCGTTAAGAAATGCGAAGCATTGGCAACAACTCAAATGTATTTTTAGCGTTGCCGAACTGCGTTTCATCGAGACCATTGAAAAACATTGTTACGGAGATGAAGTTCACGAATGTCTTGTTAAGCATTGAAATGCTGAGTTATAGCCCAATGCTATTATAAGTCTTCTCCGATGAAAGACAAACATGCCGGGCTTTAGCTTTTTCGCTGTAGAGACATTCGGCAATTTTAAGCCGATTTTTATAGAGCCCCGTCCGACTGCGCAGCGGGCGCCCGCCCGGATGAACCGGTTCGGACGGGGGCTTGATTTTCTTTGCGTGCCCCAAACTCGTTCCGGGGATACTTTCTTTACATCAATGTCGGCCGATACAATCGGGGGCAAAGAAAGTGACACACGAACTTTCCCGAACGCTGAAGGGCTTGCCTATACTGCATTACAGCTCATTTTTCAATTATTAAGGTTGACGCCTATGCTAGCAAGTTGGGGCCTGCACAACGATGCGTAATCGAATTACTACAGTTGGGTTCAATAGAATTCTGTTGATGAACCACATTGTTTACTTGACGTGTAAATACAAGTTTTATAATCGCGCGGAAGTGTAAAGAAATAGAAATCGGCTGCAGGTAAGCTAAACCTCTGTATATACCAACATTTGGTCCATCGTCGGTGTTGGACTGCCCCCTTCTTTCTCGAGGGTGATTGCAAAGCCTTGTGCGCGTTGAATATTTTTCAATTTGCAAACACCCTGGCAATCCGGATCGAGAACACCGGCGTCAATAGGTTTGCCATCTACAAGAGCCCATAATTGATATTGCTTTCCTGTAGTTGGAGCGGGCAATTTGTTTGCCATAACGTATACATCCTTGGATCGTCCATCCCAAAACAACGTCGCCATATTGCCGTCTTTTCCGGAAACCCCAGGCATCTTAAACATATTGATGTTCGAGTCAGCCATCATCTCCGCCGAAGTCTGCCAATTCTGCAAGTTGGCTTGCATAATCCGGTTGCTGGCCTGCAAAGAATTTCTTTCGGTGAGCAAGGCCTGGTACTGTTCTGATGTATAAGAATAACGATTAAAGAGGTATATGTTAAAAGCGGCACTGGTCAGCAATAATATGATGGATGCAGCAGCAGCAAATTGCCAGACTTTGTACCCGGGCGGCTGCGTTAATTTTTGAGAGGAAGTGTCGTTGAGGGGAACTATAATGGCGCGATCATCTTTTGCCTTGTTGAACTCTCCGGCAAGTGCTTTCATAATACTGGACTTCACCGCAGCTGGAGGCATAACAGCATCTTGAAAAGCATTTTGCTCCAGTGACAATGAAAAATCGTCGATAGCCAACTGAATTTGCGGATGCTTTAACCTGAGTTGATTTACTTCTGCAATCTCCTCTTCAGTAGCAATACCCAGCACGTAGCTTTCAATAACTCCACTTTGTATGTATGCTTTTATATCCACTTACAATTGAATAACTTCTTTTAGTTGGGTTAAGGCGCTTCGCATCCGGGTTTTTACTGTACCCAACGGAATTTGAAGCATTTTCGATATTTCATCTTGTGTGTATCCCTGGAAATAAGAAAGTTCTATTAACACCCGGTAATCCTCTTTAAGGTTGTTCACCAGTTTTTTAAGGCCGATTTTATCGGTATTAAGCTGGGTACTTCCCCCCAGATGGTAAACGTTTTCAGTGAGTTCCCGGCTTTGCTGATTCTTTTGAAAACCTTTACTTCTCACGGTATCGATGCTCGCGTTCCGGGCCACGTTCAACATCCAGGTAAAAAGTCTGCCTTTTGTGTTGTCGTAGCTCTCTATTTGTCTCCAAATTTTTATAAACACCTCTTGCAAAACGTCGTTAGCAAGGTCCTTATCCGGAACTATGTTTAGTATGATCGAATAAAGCGCGCCAGAGTAATGATCATATAGGTAGCTGAAAGCCTCTTCCTGGCGTTGTTTCAAAGACATCACTAATTCCGGTTCAGTATATGAAATAACTGTACTCAATAGCGGGAACGTGGGGTGTTTGCCTTTCGGCCGATGGAGTAAACTAAATACGAAGAATGTAATATCATGGTTTTACTTTAACCTACAATTGCCTGGTAAGCTTCAGCATCCAGGAGCGACTCGACGTCTGCAGGGTTATTTACAGTCATGCGAATCATCCAGCCTGCACCATATGGATCGGTGTTTACGAGTTCTGGTTGGTTTGCAAGAGCAGGGTTTACCTCATCAACAGTTCCTGCAACGGGCAAAAATAAATCGCTAACAGTTTTGACAGCTTCCACGGTTCCAAAGGTTGCTTCTGCTTCAAAAGACTTACCGGTACTATCAATGTCTACATATACAATGTCTCCTAATTCCCTTTGTGCAAAATCGGTAATGCCGATGGTTGCTGTGGTTCCTTCAAGTTTTACCCATTCATGGTCCTTGGTATAACGGAGATCAGGAGGAAAGTTCATGTATAGCTTTTTTTAGTAAATATTATGGATAAAATTAAAGGAAACCACTCAATTAAGTAGCCTCATTTTCATGCGAATGTCTTGTAAAGGACGGTTGCCCATCCCCTTAGGCGTCCGGGCAATCAGGTCAATAACTTCAATCCCCCTGATTACCTCGCCGAAGACGGTATAGCTCTGATCTAAAAAAGGTGTGCCACCGAGTGTACCGTAAATTTGTTTTTGTAAATCCGTGTATTGAAATGTCGGGTTCGAAGGCTGAACCCGCGTCAGGTATACGTCGTCGAGCTCAGCAGGGGTATAGGTTTTTCCTTGTACAATATAAAACTGGCTGTTGCTGCTCGCTCTTTCGGGGTTATTATCGCGGGCAGCAGCAAGCGCTCCTTTTTTATGGAAAAAAGCCGGATTAAACTCGGCAGGTATGCGATCACCAGGCGCCTTACCCATTCCGAGTGGCTCGCCAGGCCGGGCATTTTTACTGTTTGGATCGCCCCCCTGGATCATAAATCCTTCAATAACCCGGTGGAACAGCAGGCTATCGTAAAAACCCTTCTCCACAAGCCTGACGAAGTTGTCGCGGTGAAGTGGTGTACTGTCGTACAATTTTGCAACGATTACGCCCATGTCAGTCGTGATTTCCACGAGCCTTTCGGTTGAGCTTGTATCGGCCTTTGTTGCCGGCTTTCTTGCTGATGGTTTCTTAACCGGCGTTTTGGCCGCCGGTTTTTTTATCACCACCTTCTTTTGTGTGGTAGTGGTTTTTTGGACAGGCGTTTTCTTCGCCGGTGTGGCTTTTTTAGTTTGCGCCCAGCCCGAAACGGCAACCAGGCAGCATAAGCATAAAATGAAGTGTCGGAACATCTTTCCTGAATTAGAATTCATGTTTTTCGAAATAAAGCAATACGTGATCTTTTAAAAAGTTTTCCTGCTCAATCATATTCATATCCGGTATTGCCTTTAGTTGCTTGAAGTGCGGCCATCCATCCGAGTCCCGGCGTTCCAGTTCGTAAAATCCACTTGCGCTCATAACCGTACAAACAGCAACGTGCATCAGGTCCTGTTTCTCTTCTTTCGTAATTTTCTCTTTCATATAGCCGGTTTCCTGCATCCCAATCAGGAACAGGACAGCTTCCATGTCGGGCTTTTTCCCAAATCGCTCAAGCATTTTCGCTTCCAGCTTCCACCACCTCGACTGTAAATCATCAGCATAATTCATAACGGGGCAAAAATAAGGGATTGTGTAATCGGTGACTTCAACCCTCCGCTGCACGAATGGCAAGCCGTTAAAAAAACTGCTTCGGGGCTATAAACATGCCCGGGGCCGAATGGTTCACCAACAGTTATTATTCAACCCCGGGCAAGGTAGTCCGTTGTTCAGGAACACTTCAGCCTCAACCGCCAATTGCTTCATAAGTGCCATCACTCGTAGCAACTTCGTAAACTTCTGCCTCAATGTCAAACGCCTTCTTGTATTCCGAAGTGATGGTTTCGACAATGGTGTTCCAATGTTCTTTTTTAACGAGGTTGATGGTGCAACCACCAAACCCGCCGCCCATAACCCTGCTGCCGATAATCTCCGGATAGTTCCTTGCCTGCTCAACCAGGAAGTCCAGTTCAGGACAACTTACGTCGTACAGTTTACTTAATCCCTCGTGTGTTTCAAACATCAGTTTGCCGAGCCCTTCAAGGTTATTGGCCTCACATAAAGCTGCAGCTTTTTGTGTTCTGGCGATCTCCTGGGTAACATACAGGCAACGTTTGTAAATATTGCTGTCGAGGTCTGCCTCGTGTTCCTGCACTTGTTCAGGAGTAAGGTCGCGGAAGGTATTTGCGTCAGGATAAAAAGACTGTAAAGTTCTGAAGCCTTCTTCGCACTGTTGGCGACGCACATTGTATTCGCCGCTCGCAAGCGAATGGTGCACCTTGGTATTGATGAGGATGATGGAGTATTCGTCAAGCGTCAGCGGTAAGTAGCGATGCTCGACCGTAAGACAGTCAAGCAGGATAACGTGGTTCATTTTTCCCATCATGTTGGCATATTGGTCCATAATGCCGCACATGACTTTGGGGAAGGTATGTTCAGCTTTTTGTCCCATAAGGGCAATTGTCTTCCGGTCGAGTCCAAGGCTAAAAACCTCGTTCAAGGCTACCAGCAGTCCGCACTCAACCGCTGCGGAAGAAGAAAGGCCGCTGCCTATCGGTATATTTCCCCCAAACGCACAGTCGAACCCTTTTATGATCAATCCTCTTTTTTGTGCCTGGTCAATAACACCAAGTACGTAGTTCTGCCAACCTTCAATCGGGTGAATGTTGTCGAGGCCTATTTCAAGGTGCTCATCGAGATCCACGCTATAGAACTTTGCGGTGTTGGTGCCATTTGGCCCAACAGCATACCAGATACCTTTATCAATTGCAGCCGGGAGCACAAAGCCGGCATTGTAATCAATATGTTCACCAATAAGGTTGATTCGTCCGGGCGAGTAAAAGAGCCTCGCAGCTGATTTGAACTGCTCATAAAATTTTTCGACGACGAGGTTGGAGGATGTTGACATAGCGGTTGTTAGTAGGTTTTTATGATAAATGTAGTGGTGAAGCAATCAGCTTGGCCTGGTTCCAAAACACGGAGTCCGATCCCATTGTTAAAAGCATCAGGGACAGCACTCAAATTTTGCAGGGCGATACTTTTCCGGTTTGGCGGCGTATAGATCTGAAGGTAAGGATAAGATCGGGATGGACGTATTTCAACCGCCAGCCTGTTCTTTGGGTTTCTGATCACACACAGTGGCTGGCATTCCGCGAAATTCAGTACAAAGCAATCATCGAACTGCACATCTCCCAGCCGGGTTATGGAGGTGAAGTCGTGGTAGGGCACCATTTCACCGGTTGGCATGCGGTTCTTATCCAGCACCACCAATTGTTTGCTTTGGAACTCCAGCTGGTAATCATCGATGTTGTCGCCCAACGTGAAATAAGGATGCCAACCATCAGCAACAGGTAGAAGCTTTTCACCGGTATTGTAAACACAAGTTGTCAACTTCAGCATATTGTTTGGCTGCAATTCGTATTCCACCTCGCATCTATACTTAAAAGGGTAGCCTTCTTCGTTATTGTCGTAAGCGTATACAAGTTTAAGCGCTGATGATAGGTCGTCAGCCCTGGTCCCTGCAATGGAGAATTCTTTATTGCACAATAGACCGTGCATAGCGTGCGACCCACCTGTGCAATTTTCCAGATGATAATAACGCTCACCAAAATGGTAGCTGTCATTGATCAGGCGGCCGGCGAATGGAGAAAGTTTCGCACTCCTGAATGTGCTGGTGATCTCCATCCTGGCTTCCTCGGGAGAATGGTAACCATTCACCACGTTTACCAGCCCCATGCCATCGTTACAACAAAACTTGTTCAGTAAAGCTCCGAAAGTATAGATTTCAGCAAAGCTGCCTGTATCTGCATCTGAGAGTACAACGGTGCCGGGATTTGCTTTTGCTGGTATGTTTGTCTGAAATGGCATGTTATTGCTTTACCTGTTTTCGGCAGCTCGAATTCTTAACCTGTGCGCGCCCCACCAAACTTCCACGCCCGGGATCTGGATCGGCCTGGGCTGTTTGCCTGTTTTAGAACCCTTCTCCACACCATTTGCCGTGAGGTTCACAGCGCTTTTATCATTAGTGTTAAAAAAACTAAATACGGGCAGTGGAACCCGAAGTTATCTCATAATCACGTACGACAATACTATGGCGGCCGGCCCTCCTGTCAGCATAGCGACGTCGGCAGCAACTATTAGAAAGTATCGCAAAAAGGTAGGTGAGGTGGTTGCCACCAGTTCGGGTCATACCCGGGATCCAACGGGTCTTTACGTGCAGGGGTATTGTGTCAGGATGCCCGTGGATTGCAATTCGGTGTTAACACGCGCATATCAGTTCCAACCGGGCATTTGCCGAGCGCTAAAAACACTAAATTTGTCAATACTCAACGATTGAACCATGAAGGATATCTCCACAGGTAAGGTGCGGATTGTAACAGCGGCATCGCTTTTCGACGGCCACGACGCTGCCATTAACATTATGCGCAGGATAATGCAGAGCAAGGGCGCAGAAATCATTCACCTGGGCCATAACCGGAGTGTTGCAGAGATCGTGGAATGTGCGATTGAAGAAGATGCGCAAAGTATTGCCATCACCAGTTACCAGGGAGGACATGTCGAGTATTTTAAATACATGAAGGACCTGCTTGATGAGAATGGTTGCGGTCACATAAAAATCTTCGGCGGCGGAGGTGGGACCATCCTGCCATCCGAAATCAGGGAACTGCACGATTATGGGATCACCCGGATTTACAGCCCCGATGATGGCCGAAAAATGGGACTCGAGGGTATGATCGAGGACGTAGTGAACCAGTCTGCTCCGGGTGAGAAATTGAACGGAAGCTCCGTTCACCATGAACCACAAAGTGCCTACTGGAACGCTCCTTCCAAATGGAACGGCAAGCTTCCACTGGCTGAATCTAAAGACATCAGGCGTATAGCCCGGGCAATTACCCTTGCTGAAAACGGGATTGCCAATGAGCCTGCAAATGAATCCAATGCAAGCGCTAACGGTTCAGGCCCTTCGAACACAGGTGTAAAAACCTCTGCCGTTTTGGGCATCACAGGCACCGGCGGTGCTGGTAAGTCTTCCGTCACCGATGAACTGGTGCGGCGTTTTCTTCGAACCTATACCGACAAAACCATCGCCGTAATCTCTGTTGATCCGTCAAAGAAAAAAACAGGCGGCGCATTGTTGGGCGATCGCATCCGGATGAATTCTATACACCATGGGCGTGCCTATATGCGCAGCCTGGCTACACGCGAGAGCGATAAGGCCCTCAGCAATTACGTACAGGAAGCCATCGATGTTTGTCGGGGTGCAGGGTTCGACCTGGTAATACTCGAAAGTGCGGGTGTCGGACAAAGCGATGCTGCGATCCTGGATTATGTCGACGTAAGCGTGTACGTGATGACGCCCGAATACGGCGCCGCTTCGCAGCTGGAAAAAATAAACATGCTCGATTATGCCGACGTAGTTTGTATCAACAAGTTCGACAAAGCAGGTGCTGCCGATGCCTTGATTGATGTAAGAAAGCAATATAAACGCAATCACGCATTGTGGACCGCTAAAGAGGATACCCTTCCGGTGATCGGCTCCATAGCGTCAAAGTTTAACGACGAGGGAATCAACAAGCTGTTCTACGAAATCATGAAGGCCGTCGAAAACAAAACAGGTCTCCGGTTCAGTCAGGAGCCTATTGCTGAGATTGTTTCAGCACATTCAATCAGCGGCCTGATCATCCCACCAAACAGGGTCCGGTACCTCTCCGAAATCTCTGATGAAGTCCGCCGTTACAATAAGCTTGCAAAGGAGCAGGCCGAAGTTGCCAGCAGGCTTTACAGGCTCGAAGGTGCCATGAATATTATTAACGAAACCCCTGGTAAAAGCCTGTCATCTCATCCGGAAATAGATGCGGCGAAAGCCGGGCTGGAACAACAATTATTACCTGTACACAAACGGCTCATAAACGATTGGGAGGGTACTAAAGAAAGTCTGCAGAAGCCGTTTTTCGAATACCAGGTCAGGGGTAAAGTGATCAGGCAACCGCTGTTTGTAGAAACACTCAGTGGTTCTAAAATACCTAAGATCGCTGTCCCGCGTTACCGCGACTGGGGCGACATATTGCACTGGCAATTACAGGAAAACTTCCCGGGCGAGTTTCCTTATACTGCAGGAGTGTTTCCATTGAAGCGCGTTGAAGAAGATCCAACAAGGATGTTTGCCGGAGAAGGCGGACCTGAGCGTACCAATAAACGTTTCCACTACGTTTCTCTTGGCCAGGCCGCAAAGCGGTTATCGACGGCTTTTGACAGCGTCACGCTTTATGGAGAGGATCCCGACAAGCGCCCGGATATCTATGGCAAAGTGGGCAACAGCGGGGTGAGTGTAGCAACGGTGGAAGATGCCAAAAAACTCTACAGTGGCTTCGACCTTTGCGATCCAAGGACATCAGTCAGTATGACCATTAACGGCCCCGCTGCGATCATCCTGGCCTTTTTCATGAACGCAGCCATTGACCAGCAGTGTGAAAACTGGATCACCAAACACGATAAATGGCAAGAGGTCGAAAAGATCATTGCCAAAAAGTTTGAGCACCTGCCCCGGCCTTCTTACTATAATCCCGCCTTTCCGGAGCGCCTGCCTGAGGGAAACAATGGTCTTGGTTTACGGCTGTTGGGCGTCAGCGGTGATGAGGTTCTCCCCGCTGAGATCTATAACGGCTTAAAAGCACTCGCGCTCACACAGGTGCGCGGTACGGTCCAGGCGGATATTTTAAAGGAAGACCAGGCCCAGAATACGTGCATATTCAGTACAGAGTTCTCGCTGAAACTCATGGGTGATGTACAGGAATACTTCATTACAAATAATGTAAGGAACTTCTATAGTGTAAGCATCAGCGGTTATCATATCGCCGAAGCCGGCGCGAACCCGATTAGTCAACTTGCCTTTACGCTTGCAAACGGGTTTACGTTTGTTGAATACTACCTGAGCCGGGGTATGAACATCGACGATTTCGCGCCAAACCTTTCGTTTTTTTTCAGCAATGGAATGGATGCGGAATACAGCGTCATTGGCCGTGTGGCCAGGCGTATTTGGGCGAAGGCGATGAAGTTTAAATACAACGGCGCTGAACGTAGCCAGAAGCTTAAATACCACATACAAACAAGTGGCCGAAGCCTGCACGCCCAGGAGATTGACTTCAACGACATCCGCACGACCCTCCAGGCATTGTATGCGATCTACGATAATTGCAACAGCCTGCACACAAATGCTTACGACGAAGCCATTACCACACCTACGGAAGAGAGCGTTCGAAGAGCGATGGCCATACAATTGATCATCAACCGTGAACTCGGTACTGCTAAAAATGAAAACCCCAACCAGGGAAGTTTTCTTATCGAAGAACTCACCGACCTTGTTGAAGAAGCAGTAATGATTGAATTTGACCGGCTGAATGAAAGGGGAGGGGTTTTAGGTGCAATGGAACGGATGTACCAACGCAATAAAATCCAGGAAGAGAGCCTTTATTATGAACACCAGAAACACACGGGTGAGCTGCCTTTGATCGGTGTAAATACATTTTTGAATAAACAGGGAAGTCCAACCATTTTGCCTGCTGAAGTGATCCGTAGTACTGCGGATGAAAAAGAGTTACAGGTGGGCAACTTGCAGGCTTTTCAGAAAAGGAACCAACACAAAAGTGCAGAGGCATTAAAACATTTGCAGGAAGTGGCGATAGCAAACGGGAATCTCTTTAGTGAGCTGATGGAGACCGTGAAATATTGCAGCCTTGGCCAGATCACACATGCGCTGTACGAAGTGGGCGGGCAGTACAGGCGCAGTATGTAATTGCGGATTGCGAATTAACTAATTGCGAATTGCGAATGGCGGATGGCGGGTAAGCGGATTAGCCATTGCGGGGTTTTCTATTGTTGGTAAGGAAGCTTGCCGGCCCATTGAGATTTATAGGTAATGCATGATCTTATCCTTAAAAGTAATCTGACGTGATTAACTCCTGGGCTCTCAAGTGCTCAAGAGAACAACTGATCAACCAGTCAACAGATCAACTTCTCCCATCAACCGCCCTCACCTGTTCGAAATAAAACACCACCGGCTTTTCCTGCTCTACGACAAGTCCATATCGTTTGGCAATTTTGTATTGCGTGTTTCGTTCGTTTAAGTGTTTCATAAATCCGGCAACCAACTGTCTGAAGTCTTCGAGCTTCATAGCGTGTTTATTGATGTTGCAACTGGCACAGGCCGGCATATAATTATCGATGCAATCCCGTTGCGGGTACCTGCATTCTCCTTTTTTATATTTTTTTCGCCTGATCGGTTTAAGATGGTCAACATGCCAGCCGCGGCTAAGCATACATCCACAGTAAGCACACCTGCCGTTGTATTTTTCAAAAATTAATTGTCGCTCTGCTTTCGTCACGCGTTCGATTTATCAACGCTAAATTTAAACGGCTTTACCAATTCAACATGTTTCGTGAGCAACTCATGCAACCACTATTGAGTTTTCCCCAGCACTTTATACGTCGGCTGTTTAACCGATAATCAACACGAACCATTACCGGCCATGCGGCACTTAACCGCGGCTCACCAGCAACACATACCAATACTGTTTGCCCTGCGTGGTAATACATAAATCGTGATGGAGGTCCGGAGATGCAATTGAGAAATGTAGCGCAGACAATATAAAGAGTCCGGTGACGATTAAGAACGGTCACCCGGTGCTCCCACTACTGCGTGAAGGCTAGGCTGTGCGCTGCCTGATTTTCTTTTTGTGACGAACCGCAACGCGCTGATGCAACATCGTTGCTACGCTCAGTTCAACCGTAGACTCTTTGAGGAGCGGGGACTCAACACGCGGTTAAACGTATGATGCGGGGTCATGCTACCCCGTTTATTCAGGTTGTTATTTTGATGTTTGGGGGGGCTGGGGATATCGTGTGGCAGGCTAGCGCCTGGCGTGCCTGGTGCAGCGATTACACCATGTTGTTGTTGCAGGTAATATTACAAAGCATGTATCATATCAATCAACAGCCGTACTGCAGACAGATGCCTTAAATTGAATGCCTCAAATTAATTTAATTCCGCCTGTTTTTTTATTCCCGCTTTAAGGTGTTTTAAAACAAAGTTTCGTCTTTCAAAAAGAATAATGATATCTGAGAAGTCAGGGTGTATTTGTTCACCATCCTGTACAATCAGCGCTTCGCGACCGGCGATAATATCAAAGATGTGTTTAAAAATCAGCGACCTGTCCTGGTAAGTTAATGGCTCTTTTGTTGATGAGTAAACAAGATAATTGATGTTATAAATAATGCTGTTGAGCGCATATTTTTTATCCTTTGCAGTAATAAATTCTTTGGCCCATTTGTTTGCCATAATTCTATACTTTGCCATATGTAATATTTATAAAGGTGGATCAATTTAATCTCCTGGCTATGGCGCTCATCGGGATTGCCTTTCATTGAAACATTGGTGCTGTTGTAACGTCTGCTTAATTGTTAACGAAATTCAGCCGTCAAATATTTCAGCATAAGACTGGAAAAACTGCAAAAACGTACACGGCATTTTTAATGCAATGATTTAAAAAGCCGACCCGTGCAGCCGGATTGTCCAACTATAGATAGCTGGGTTAACTTGTACAGTAAAAAATGTAAGGTTGGCAATGAACCACTTGCGGAGAATAAAGCAACTGGAAGAAAGTGTTTCGGAGTGCAATCGATGGTGAATGGAAGATAGTAATTGAATTGAACAATAAAAATTAAAATATTTTAATAATTCGATGATGATGAAGTGTTCGGCAGCCAGCATTGCTAACCGGGATCACAGCATGGCCCCCCGTATGCCGGATACAATTGCTTTTAATTGTTAACCACATTTTTGGACATTGCCTTAAATGTAGGGTGTGTCATTAATAGATTTATTCATCATTGCTAAGCACCTATTTAATTACCAGGAATCTAAATTATTAGTGCCAGACTTAGTCGTTAACATGCAACTTTTCAACCTATCAACTTATCAACTTTTTTCCCGAGCGCCAATACCCCAATCCCTCAATACCCAATCCCCCTCTTCAACCTATCAACCAATCAACTGATCAACTTTCTTCCCAATACCTCAATAGCCAAAACCTCAATACCCACTCTCAACTTATCAACCAATCAACTGATCAACTTTCTTCCCAATACCTCAATACCCAATACTTCAATACCCAATACCTGAATACCCACTCTCAACTTATCAACCAATCAACTTGTCAACTTTCTTCCTTATCCCCCAATCCCCATCCTAAAACGTAATTTGCGCCGCGAAAGTGCGGACCTCTAACATTAACCTCTAATTTCATGCTCATGTGGAATGATCTTCAATCATACGTTCAGCGGTTACCTGATTATGCATGGAACCTTCTATTGGCATGTTTGGCAATTGTCAGCGGCTTCATTGTAAAGTGGATACTGGACGTGGTACTTTATTTCCAGTCGGGAGCCGGCAAACGATTTTCTTTTCTCAACTCCGTCATTAGTCGACTCGGACGCCCGTTTATGGTTTTTTTGCCGCTGCTGATTCTAAACCTGGTTTTGCCACTCATGAAGTTGCAGCCGGGTGCATATATCGTACTTGATAAGATCGTTGGCATCCTACTCATCATCCTGTTTGCAAACATTTTGATCGCCATCGTGAAAGTGGCCGAGGACTACGTAAATCATTACTTCGACCTGAACAAAACCGACGACCTCAAGGAGCGGAAGATCAGAACCCAACTTCAGTTTGTCCGGAAGCTGGTGATGGGTCTTATCGTGATCTTAAGCATTTGCATGATCCTGCTTAGTTTCGATAGTTTACGTCGTGTTGGTGCCGGTCTGCTGACGGGGGTAGGAGTAAGTGGTGTAATACTCGGTTTTGCTGCACAAAGATCGCTTGGGAATATTCTTGCAGGGCTCCAGATCGCCTTCACCCAACCCATGCGTATCGACGACATATTGGTTGTTGAAGGTGAGTGGGGCAGGGTGGAAGAGATTACGCTTACCTACGTGGTTTTGCATATCTGGGACGAAAGGCGTTTGATTTTGCCCATCAACTATTTTATTGAGAAGCCTTTCCAAAACTGGACCCGCTCATCTGAAGAAATATTGGGCACAGCATTTTTTTACCTGGACTATAGTGTTCCCGTGGAAGCACTACGCGGGGAGTTTAACCGCCTGTTGCAAGCCACCGAGCTTTGGGACAAAAGGGCAAGCGCCTTGCAGGTTACAAATACCACCGATAGGGTGATCGAGGTCAGGACATTGATGAGTGCCCGGAACTCGTCGCATGCGTTTGATCTTCGTTGTTACATCAGGGAAAACATGGTGCGGTTTGTCCAGGATAATTATCCCGATGCTTTACCGAAGACAAGGGCGGTTACCCTGTCTCAAAGTCCTGGTGGGAATTCCGCCGCTGCGGAAGCGCCATTTGCAAACCTCATGAATGGATAGCTGCGCTTAGAAACTGTTGTAAAAGTTTATCCAGCGGGAACGCGTGGAGCGGCACCATGTCGGGTCCGAAAGCTCGCAGTAAATGCTTTGGTTTGCCCCAACTTCAATACGTGTGATGGTCTTTTCTGTTTGGTGTGAGGGCATTGTTTTTGTGTTCCTAACCAAAACCGAAATCATGCAAAACCAATCATTTCAGTTGATGCTCGACGGCGTACCATATGAAGTAAGAGTAACCCCTTTTCAGTTCAACGAAGGCACCAGGTACAACATCAGCATAAACGGGAGCGGCGAATATATTTTTGCCTACGACGATAATGTTGGCCAATATGTTCCTCTTGCCGACGACAGTTCAACGATACCTCAAAATGTCGAGACCGAAATCGGGCTCAGGTTACTCGCGATGAGTTCGTAAGTATTGGTATACCCAGTTCGGGGGGGCGTGTAAGTTTTGATCCTTTCATTGAAACAGGTGTAAGATTAAAACAGCCTTAATTGCACACCTTTGGATTTTGCCGGCGGCTTAGCCTCGCCAAAGACGGTTCTGCCGCCGTATTTCCAGCTTTCGGCCCGTTCGTTTTCGACGAGCTCATCAAACTTATCATTTGGTACAAACTCCTTTTCTGCTTTTTCTGCAAGCTGGTGAAGTTTCTTTATGGCCTCAAGTTTATCAGTCTGACCCATCTTCGATCGTTCAACAGCGTGGCGCAGCGTCGAGATGGTTTCGTCATAGACCTTAATGGGCACGGGGAAAGGATGACCATCCTTACCACCGTGGGCGAAGGAGAACCTTGCCGGATCCTTGAAACGAGAGGGTGTTCCATGGATAACCTCGCTAACGAGCGCAAGGGATTGCATGGTGCGTGGGCCAACTCCCTCGAGCAACATTAATTCTTCGAAGTTGCGGGGTTGCTCTTCGTGTGCAAGCCAGAGTATACTTCCCAAACGCTTCAGGTCAATATCTTCCCTTCTTACATCGTGGTGGTTCGGCATAATAAGCTGCTGAATCTCGGGGATGATCAGTTCAGGCTTTTCCCTGGTCAGCGATACAATAGCAGCTCTGGCAGGGCCAGACTCGTGCGCCGTCATGTTTAGAATGTTGCCCTGGTTAATACCGCATATTGCGGTATGGGGTTCTTCGACAAACGACTGAAGACCGGCAGAATGCCAGTGATAACGTCGTGCGCTTTTGTTACCGGTATGCATTCCCTGCTGCACCACTGTCCATTCACCGGTATCAGCAACAATAAAATTATGGGTGTACAATTGAAAGCCGTCCTGTATGGCGGTGTTATCCACTTTTGCGCTGAGCTTGCTGCATCGCACGAGCTCCAGCCCGTTTAGCCCGGTTTGTTCCGCAACCGACAACAGTTCAGCGGGTGCCTGCCTCGAATGCTTTCCTTTACCTCCACAGATGTATAAACCCAGTTCGCGTGCATGTGGATTCACCGCTTTTTTCAGGGCACCCATAACGGAGGTAGTAATACCCGATGAATGCCAGTCCATGCCCATTACTGCCCCAAGTGCCTGAAACCAGAAGGGATCGCTTAACCTTCTGAGCATTTCGTTTTTGCCGTATTCGGTAATCACCGACATGGTTATGGCAAAACCCAGTTTTGCCATTCGCTCTGCGAGCCACTGGGGCACATAGCCGTAGTGCAGGGGAAGATTAGCAGAACCGGATCGTTTCATTGCCACAAATTTACCATCGTTTAAGACATCGAAATTGCGAAAGGCGGGTGTCAGGCTTTAAAATCGTGGATCTTTAGCTTGGTCTCGAGGTGATTTTGTTGCCGCTACCTTTTGTGGGTTTATTCCCGGATGCTGAATTTGTAGCCGACGACAAGTGGTCGTCTCGTTAACACAAGCTAAGTTTAAAACCACCAACTTCAAACACGTGTTTTGGAGCGGGCCGGAGATCGTTGAGCGCTATTGTAGTTTACCATGAAT
>JASLBT010000340.1 GCA_030146445.1 Segetibacter sp.
CGGAATTAAACCATGAACTCGCCAGGTTGAAATCACGTTCGTTCACCGCATTACTTATTAAGCTTCCCATTCCCAAAATCGCTTTCGCAAAAAGTTGATCATTGGTGGGCGAATAACATAACGTATAAAATCCAGTTTTCAATTACTCAACTTATCCACCCATCAACTGCTTTTCTATACTGCAGTACTTCTCAATCCGTAATTCGCTAATCCGTGATCCGCAAATTCGTGATCCGCTAATCCGCTGTTTACGCCGAGTTTCTTCCGGCATTGATAATACCGAATGAAGTACGCACCACCAGTCGCTCAAACGATTCTTTTATAGCGTCCTTTACCATTCTTTTTTCCATATCGCGAATCCGGCTTATGGCATATTGTTGAATGGTCGTTAACGGTAGTACGATCCTTTCGCGCATTTCTATCGACAGCGACTCCACCGGGTAATTCTCCATGAGTCTGTTATTGCTGGTCAGCTTCAACAGGTACTTTTCGGTTAACAGGTATTCATCATAGATCATCCGCCAAATTTCGCCAAATTGTGGGTGGGCAGACAAGTAAGCGGTTAATGGAAAAAAGCATTTCTTCATTG
Organism: Segetibacter sp.; assembly: GCA_030146445.1. Lineage (GTDB taxonomy): Bacteria > Bacteroidota > Bacteroidia > Chitinophagales > Chitinophagaceae > Segetibacter. The sequence goes on from JASLBT010000340.1 coordinate 590, forward strand.
CCATCTCACAGTTATCGATAAGCGTTTTGAAATACAGTGACGACGAATACAATTCTTTCAGGTTGTTAAGTTTACCACTGGTTTCTGCTGCTTTCAGTGCTGTTCCTACCCCATAGTAGCCGGTAACATTTTGTTTCAACTGGCTCCATGCGCCAACAAAGGGTATTGCCCGCAGGTCTTTCAAGGTAAGTTTTGATGAGCCGCGCCGGGTTGGCCTGCTACCAATATTTGTTTCGCCATAAAAATTTAAAGGGCTAACGTACGCCAGGTAACTAAGGAAGCAAGGATGGTTCTTCAATGCCTTATAAGCTTCGAAGCTACTGTTCGACAGCTCCTGTACCAATTGGTCATCTTCAGCCGACATCGTCTTCTCTTTGGTTGAGAAAAGCTCGTTGGAAATGCCGGCATTAAGCAGTTGCTCGATGTTGAAGCCCGCTGAGTCGTCTGTTCCGAAGTTTGAACTAATCGTTTGACCCTGTATTGTAAGCTGGATCTCCTCGCTGGAGATGTTTTTGCCCATTGAAGCGTAAAACTGGTGCGTTTTTCCTCCACCGCGTGCAGGCGGTCCACCCCTGCCATCAAAGAAGACGACATCGATCCCATGCTCACGGGAAATACGCGTAAGTTCTTCTTTAGCTTTATAAATACTCCAGTTGGCCATCAGGTAGCCACCATCTTTAGTTCCGTCGGAGAAGCCCACCATGATGGTTTGCTTGTTTTTTCTTCGCTTCAGGTGCGCATGGTAAACAGGGTTGGTGTAAAGCGTAGACATGATCGCTGAAGCATTCCGCAGGTCGTCTATGGTTTCAAACAGGGGGACAATATCAATCGTAAGGGCGTCCGTTTTCCAACCATTCAACAAAAACAATCCAAATACTTCGATTACGTTAAGGGCAGAATTGCACTGGCTGATGATGTAGCGGTTACAACCATTTTCGCCGTTGTATTGCTGTATGGACCTGATTGCAGTGATGGACTGCAGGGTATCTTTTATAACTCCCTCCTCGTAGAGTTCAACATTTGCGCTACCGGAGCAATTGGTGAGGAGCTCAAGTTTTTGCTGTTCATCAAGCAGATGGTAGTCTGATGGCAACAAGTCTTCCTTCTGGCTGATTGCCTCTAAAACCTGGTTGTGAACCGAACTTTCCTGCCTGATATCGAGTGCAGCGAAATACAATCCAAATACCTGTACCTTGCTCATCAGGTTATCTACCAGGTGAACAAATAAACCGTTGTGCTCGTAAATAATTATCTCGCGTATCTTCTGCAATGTTTGATAGATCTCTTCGCTGGAGATATCGGTCTTCTGGTTCGGAATGAAGATGTTGTTGTACAATTTCACTTCCAGGTCGGCCACAATCGTCTCAAGGCCTTTAAACGTCAGGCGCCGTTTCAATCTACGGACATCCAGGTAATAGCACTTGATGATAGCTGAACGAAGTGCATCTGCGACGCGCACCGTAGTCTCCGTGGTTACATTGGGGTTTCCATCGCGGTCGCCACCAGGCCAGAAGCCCATCGTGATCACCGGGTTCTGCGTAGACAGCGCATGCGGAAACTGACCCCGGAGATTAGAAATGATTTTTCCTGCCGCAGAGTAAAATACATTTTCCAGGTACCACAGGAGGCTGATTGCCTCGTCGTAAGGCGTAGGCTTTTGCTTTTTGTAGAAAGGTGTTTTGCCGAGTTGCCTGAGGTACATATTTACCTGGCTTGTATTGTCGTCGTTTAACGCGCGCGACAGGTCGTTTATGATACCGAGCACCGAGCCCGGGTAAAACTGTGTCGGATGTGCGGTCAGCACGAGCCTTATTGAAAAGTCTTTCAATTTTTTTGCGAGCTTATCTTCAGCTCCGGCGTGTTGTATTTCAGAAGCCAGGTGTTTTAAGGTACCCATTCCACTGACGTCGTGAACCTCCCGGAATGCAGCGTCTTCGAGCGCGTCGAAAAGCACCACCTGGCGTTCGACATACTGAACAAAGCGGAACAACATATCGGCTTTCTCGCGGTCGTTCTGTACCGTTACATACCTGCTGAAAAAGTCTTCGAGTATCTGTACGGGGCTTTGGTTCTTCTTGTAACCTTCTTCGCAATGGTTCAGTAGCAGCGAAAGCAGGATACCGGTTTTTTCAATCCTGTGAAAAGGAAGTGCCGTGAACAAACTGTTGTACAGCTGAAATTTAAGGCCGACGTGATTATTGAATTGCTGCAAACTCCTCGACTGGTGGAACATGAGAACGGGTTTTTGATCTTTACAAAAATATGGCAGGCAGCAGTAGAAAGTGCCGGGTGAAAATAGTTATATATGCGAATTCCTATGTATTTTATTATTTTGTTTTGCCATTACCATTTTTAATTATCTTGTACCCCATTATCTATTCGTGTTACCGAGACCGGATTATATTACCCCTTTTACTGCCAGCGTGGCTACCTCAGCTATTCGCATTATTATTGCAACCCGTTAGGGTTGTACATGTTCCATATTATCCTTCGGGCCACAAGCCGCACAAACCTTAGCGGTTCAAGTTCTACTCATTATTCATTAAACAAAAAGGTTCATGCAAGTTTTAAAATTTGGTGGAAGTTCAGTTGCAAATGCTGCCAACATTCAGAAGGTAGTTTCTATTTTACAACAATCGTCCAACGAAAAGAAAGTCGTTGTCGTATCAGCTCTTGGCGGCATTACAGATATTTTACTCGAATGTGGTTCCCTGGCAGCTTCAGGGAATGAATTATACAAACAGAAACTTGAAATTATTGAGAACCGCCATCTTGAAACAATTAGGGAACTTATTCCTGTTACACACCAAAGCAGAGTACTAAGCCTCGTAAAAACACAGTGTAACGAACTCGAAGACATCTGCAATGGCATATACCTGTTGAAAGAACTCTCCCTAAGAAGTAAGGACAGGATTGTTAGTTACGGGGAACTCCTGTCATCGGAAATCATCGTTGCAAGGTTACAGACAATGGAAGTAAATGCAGGCTGGAAAGATGCCAGAGAAATGATTGTAACCGACAGCAACCATACATTCGCGGCCGTTGAATTTGCAGAAACGAATAAGAAAATACTGGCCTGGTTTACCGGTAACGAAGCTGATATCACCATTGTTCCGGGCTTTATTGCCAGTGACGCTAATGGTGTTGCAACTACTCTCGGACGTGGAGGATCGGATTATACGGCGGCAATAATTGCCGCAGCCCTTGATGCTTCGCTCGTGGAAATATGGACCGATGTATCCGGTATGATGACTGCCGACCCGCGGTTGGTTGCCACAGCAAAGGTTATTCCGCACATTTCCTACCAGGAAGCAATGGAACTCTCGCACTTTGGCGCAAAGGTCATCTACCCTCCCACTATACACCCGGTGATGAAAAAAGGCATTCCGGTTTGGATAAAAAACACGTTTGCGCCAGCAGATGAAGGTACCCTCATCGAACGCGTGTCGCCGAAAAACGGCAACAGTATCCGCGGCATCTCCAGTGTTAACCGGATCGCATTACTGAGTCTTGAAGGCAGCGGCATGGTGGGTATACCGGGCTTTTCAAAAAGATTGTTCGAAGCTCTCGCCAACCAGAAAGTAAACGTTATCCTGATCACACAGGGATCATCGGAGCATTCAATTTGCGTAGGTATAGATGAAGCGAACGCCAGCCTTGCAAAAACTACCATCGACAATGCTTTTTCTTACGAAATAGAAACCGGGCGTGTAGAACCCCTGAACATCGAACAGGGACTTTCCATAGTAGCGCTCGTGGGCGACAACATGAAGAGTCATCCGGGTATCAGTGGAAAAATGTTTGGTGCCCTCGGCAGAAATGGTGTGAATGTTCGGGCAATTGCGCAGGGTTCATCGGAAAGAAACATTTCGGCGGTAATATCCAACGCCGACGTAAAAAAAGCCATCAATATCCTGCACGAAGAATTTTTTGAAACCACCTATAAACAGATTAACCTGTTTATCGCAGGTACCGGCAACGTGGGTAGTAAATTACTTGCACAGCTCATACAACAGCAAGCGTACCTGCAGGAACATATGCGGCTGCAAATAAGAATTGTCGGTATTGCAAACAGCCGCAAAATGTTCTTTAACGATGAAGGCGTAGATGTATCGAAATGGAAAGATCTCCTCGACCAGGGTGAAACGATGAACATTGAACGGTTCATCAATATCATCCAGTCGAAGAACATGCGGAATGCCGTGTTTGCCGACGTTACGGCAAATCATGAAATCGCCACTTTTTACGACCGCTTACTTAGCAAAAGCATATCAATAGTCGCCTGCAATAAAATAGCGTGTTCATCGTCGTATGAGTACTACAAAAAACTAAAGGACCTTGCACGGGAATACAACGCACAGTTTTTATTCGAGACAAACGTTGGTGCTGGCTTACCGGTAATCGGCACTTTAAACGACCTCTTGAGAAGCGGCGACGAAGTGAACCGGATGGAAGCGGTGCTTAGTGGAACACTCAACTATGTTTTCAACAATTACAATGGAGAAAAGCCATTTGCGGAGGTTGTTAAACAAGCGCAGGACGAAGGCTATACTGAACCCGATCCACGGCTCGACCTTAGCGGTACCGACGTAGTTCGCAAGATCATGATCCTCGCCAGAGAAACAGGCGAACAAATTGAAATGGAGGACGTGACCAACCATTCGTTTATGCCGCCATCCTGCATGGAAGGAACAGTCGCAAACTTTTACAACGAGATGCCAAAGCACGAAGCACATTTTAAGCAGTTGTTCAAAGAAGCAAACGAACAAGGCAATAAGCTAAAGTTTGTTGCGAAGTATGAAAATGGAAAGGCATCGGTTGGGCTGCAACATATACACCCCCAACACGATCTTTACCACCTTTATGGTAAAGACAATGTAGTGTTGTTTTATACCAATCGCTATCCTGAACAACCACTGGTGGTAAAAGGCGCCGGGGCGGGTGCAGAAGTGACCGCTTCAGGTGTTTTTGCAGATATCATCAGGGCGGGCCGAAACTAATACAGGAGTGCAATCGAGATTAACTTACTTAAATCCCCCTGATGGTTATGATCAATTTAGAAAAGCAATTTGCTTATGAACCACCTACTATCAGTATGAAAACAGTAACACATGCAAGCAACACCAGATGGTAATTCTATTACGGTACATGCGCCGGGCACGGTAGCAAACCTGGTATGTGGGTTCGACGTATTAGGCATGTGCCTCAACGAGCCACACGATATCATGCATGTAACTTTACTGACCGAGAAGAGGGTGGTGATCGAAAGCTTAGACGGTTATCCCCTACCCTCCGACCCGCAACAAAATACTGCGGGCGCACCACTCATCGAAATGCTCCAGGAACTCGATAGCGAAACCGGCTTTCATGTTCAGATTAAAAAACAGATTAAACCAGGCAGCGGTATAGGTTCAAGTGCGGCAAGTGCTGCAGGAGCAGTAGTTGCCGCAAACCACTTGCTCGGCAATAGATTTTCGAATGCAGAGATGGTTCGTTTTGCCATGGCCGGCGAAAAAGTCGCCAGCGGGGTGAAACATGCCGACAACGTTGCCCCTTGCATTTATGGTGGAGTAACGCTTATTCGTTCAATATTTCCGCTCGACATTATCCCTATACCTTCACCTGATCTGTATGTAACCGTCGTTCACCCTCAAATTGAAGTTCGAACTGCTGATGCAAGACAAATTTTGCGCAAGCAGGTCTTACTGAAAGACGCGATCAAGCAATGGGGCAACATCGCCGGGCTTGTTGCCGGATTCATCAAAAATGATCTCGAGCTTATCGGCCGATCTTTGGAAGACGTGATTATCGAGCCGGTAAGAAGCATACTCATTCCCGGCTTCAACGACGTTAAAACACGATGTCGTGCTGCCGGTGCATTAGGGGGAGGAATCTCCGGATCAGGTCCGTCTATATTTATGCTGAGCCGAGACGAACTGACCGCGAACAACGTGGAAAGGGTTATGCAGGAAATCTATAATGCAATCGGGATCGATTATCATACCTATGTTACCACGATTAATCAAAAGGGAGTTACAATTGCGCAAAGAGACTTCACAACGATGACCGAAAATCAACAGAAAATCACCGGATAACAAATTCAGTATCGTTTTATTTACGGCACCCCGGAGAAATAACATTTGCTTACCGGGGCCACTACTCCCCTGCCGGAATAATCTTTGTTGAACAATGGCCATACCTCGATATGGCACAAACTAAATTGAAAAAAATGTTTTATTACAGTACGAATAAACAATCGGAAAGAGCCGACTTCAGAGAAGCAACCATAAACGGGCAGGCGCCGGACAACGGTTTGTATTTTCCTGAACAGATCCCAACGGTTCCCGCCGAAATGCTCAATGATCTCAGCAAATATTCCAAAGAGGAAATTGCCTACACCGTAATTGCACCTTATGTTGGCGACACGATTGCCAAAAGCACTTTAGAGAAGATCGTTACCGAAACCATCAATTTCGATTTTCCGCTGGTACAGGTAAATGAAAATATCTCCGCACTGGAATTGTATCACGGACCTACATTGGCATTCAAAGATGTAGGTGCACGGTTCATGAGCCGGTGTTTAGGTCATTTTGTACAAGACATTAATAAAAACGTGACCGTACTTGTGGCTACTTCCGGTGATACTGGTGGTGCAGTCGCAAATGGATTCTATGATGTAGATGGAGTAAATGTAGTTATCCTCTATCCATCAGGAAAAGTGAGTAGCGTTCAGGAATTGCAGCTCACAACCCTTGGCAAAAATATACGTGCAATTGAAGTGAATGGAACCTTCGACGATTGCCAGAAGCTTGTAAAACAGGCATTTTCCGATCCTGGTTTAAATGAGCAGGTCTTCCTTACATCTGCCAATTCAATAAACGTGGCCAGGTGGCTACCGCAGCAGTTTTACTATTTCTTTGCGCTCCGTCAATGGAAAGAGAGCCAGCCGCCGGTGATCTGCGTGCCGAGTGGAAATTTCGGAAACATTTGTGCAGGTTTACTCGCACACGTTTCGGGCCTGCCGGTTAAACACTTTATTGCAGCCTGTAATGCAAACGACGTTGTTCCGAGGTACCTTAACGACGGCACGTATGAATGCCGCACTTCCGTGTCTACGCTCTCAAACGCAATGGATGTTGGCAACCCGAGTAATTTCACCCGAATACTCGAGATGTTCCGCCACAGTTTTCCGGAGATAAAAAATGTCCTGAGCAGTGTTAGTGTTTCCGACGATCTTACAAGGCAAACGCTCAGGTCCGTCCTGGAGAAATACGATTACCTCACCGATCCGCATGGCGCCGTTGGCTACTATGCACTCGAACAATACTTGCAACAACATCCCGATGATAAAGGGATATTCCTGGAAACTGCACACCCGATAAAATTTTACGACGTGGTTGAACCCATCACTGAAACAACCATTACTAAACCGGATGCCGTTACAGCTATCCTGAAAAAAACAAAAATGAGCTTCCAGATGGCGAACGACTACGGCATGTTGAAGGATTATCTTGTTAGTTGATGTGCAATGAGTTTGCTCTTTTTTTGAACAGGGTTTAAACTTTTGGGGTTGCAGGGAATAATTTACCTCAAAAATTTCTTCCTTTCTGAATCATCCCTATATTTGCCGCACAATGAACAACACAATTGCATTCTTTGGTTTCTATTATTACTTCTTTAGTAAGAAGCCGGGAAGCTTTTGTTGAAATTGAACGAACGAAGAAATCAACATAACAACTCCCGGCTCAAAAGGCCGGGAGTTTTCTTTTTACACCAAAACAACTTTACTTATCCGATGGCGGTAAAGATTTCGATACAGGGTTTTGAAGGCAGTTTTCACCAGGCAGCTGCGCAACACTTTTTTGGCGACGTTGAAGTGATCACCTGTGCAACCTTTAGGGAAGTAGTTAAGATTGCAGGAAATAAAAAAGAAAGTGACGGTGGTGTAATGGCCATTGAAAACTCGATCGCCGGAAGTATCCTGCCCAACTATAACCTGCTGCAAAAAAGCAACCTTAGAATCGTTGGTGAAATCTACCTGCAGATCAAACAAAACCTGCTCGTAAATCCCGGCATAAAGCTCGAAGATATCCGCGAGGTGCACTCCCATCATATGGCATTACAACAATGCCTCGAGTACCTCGACAAATTCAACTGGAAACTGGTTGAAACAGAAGACACCGCCCTTAGCGCGAAACACGTTCACCAAACGCGAAGCAAACATATTGCTGCCGTGGCGAGCAAACTTGCGGCTGAACTTTATAACCTTGATGTGATCAGTCCAAACATTCACACCATGAAGAATAACTACACACGTTTTCTTGTTCTTCAGCGTGAAGGTTCGTTTGAACAGAACGCACAGGCAAACAAAGCTTCTGTAAACTTTTTTACCGATCACTCCCGGGGTAGCCTGGCCAAAGTGCTTACCCGTATAGCCGATGCAGGCATTAACCTTAGTAAGTTGCAGAGTTTTCCCATACCCGGCAGCGACTGGAAGTACAGCTTCCATGCAGATATGGAGTTTGAAGATCTGCAGCAATTTGAAAATGCGATTGAACAAATTAAGCCGGTTACTGAAGAAGTGAAAGTTTACGGCGTATATAAAAAAGGCAAAACCATTTAAGCGGCCATGAAACTATCGACACGTTTAAACGGCATTGGTGAATATTACTTTTCACAGAAGCTGAAGGAAATACAGGAAATGAACCAGGCCGGTGACACGGTGATCAATCTGGGAATCGGAAGTCCTGACCTGCCTCCCCACCCTGAGGTGATAAAAACCCTGCAGGACGAGGCAGCAAAGCCCGGTGTTCATGGCTACCAAGGCTATAAGGGTGTCGACGTATTGCGCAATGCATTTAGCGACTGGTATAAGAAGTGGTACAAGGTGTCGGTGAACCCCGCCACCGAAGTTTTGCCCTTAATGGGTTCAAAGGAAGGCATTATGCACATCTGCATGACTTACCTTGACCATGGCGACGAAGTGCTCATCCCCAACCCGGGTTATCCTACGTACAGTAGCGCCGTTCAGTTGGCGGGCGGCACCTGCGTTACCTACGACCTTACTGAAGAGAACAACTGGTTTGTCGATTTTGCGAAGCTCGAAAAAACGGATCTCTCCAGGGTAAAAATGATGTGGGCCAATTACCCCCAAATGCCCACTGGTCAATTACCGGATCTGCAGCAGTTTGAAGCGCTGGTGGCTTTCGGAAAAAAACACAACATCCTGGTCTGTCACGACAACCCGTATAGCTTTATCCTCAACAGCCAACCCCTGAGTATAATGGCTGTAGACGGTGCGAAGGAAACGGCAATAGAACTAAACTCGCTAAGCAAGTCGCACAACATGGCTGGGTGGCGAATGGGTGTACTGGTTGGTGCAAAAGAAAGGATCGAAGAAGTACTGCGATTTAAGAGTAATATGGACAGTGGAATGTTTTTACCGCTTCAACTTGCAGCCGCAAAAGCACTTACTCTTGGGCAGGATTGGTTCGAAGAGGTGAACGCCATATACACAAAGCGGAAACTAAAGGCTTATGCCCTGCTCGACCTGCTGAACTGTAGCTACTCTACCGAACAGGCCGGCCTGTTTGTGTGGGCAAAGATCCCTGGCGGGTACAAAAGCGGCTTTGAATTGAGCGACGAAATATTGTATAATGCAAAGGTGTTTATTACCCCCGGTGGAATTTTCGGCAAGTCTGGCGAAGCATTTATTCGGGTGAGCCTTTGCAGTCCCGAAGAAAAATTCGACCTGTCTCTCGGGCGAATACAAAAATTTTTAACAGCAAAATGACTGTAACCATTATAGGCGTTGGCCTCATTGGCGGATCTTTGGCGCTGGCGCTCAAGGACAATGGCCTTGCGACTAAGGTCATCGGCGTTGAAAGTAATCCCAGTCACGCGCAGAGATCATTGGAGCTTGGCCTGGTAGATGAAATCGATAATTCAACCAACGCCATTTCCCGGTCGCAGCTGGTGGTACTTGCTATTCCGGTTACGCAGGTTATGCGGGCTTTGCCGTCCGTGCTCGACCACGTTACTAACCAGGTCGTCATGGATGTTGGCTCCACCAAAGAAGGGGTGATCGCCGCTGTCAGCAGCCATTCGAAAAGGGCGCGGTTTGTGGCCACACACCCGATGTGGGGAACGGAATACAGCGGCCCCGAAGCTGCTCAACACCAGGCTTTCCGGGAGAAGGCAACGGTGATATGCAACAGCGAAGAAAGTGATCCGGAGGCAGTGGCGCTGGTGGAAAATCTATACCGGCAACTGGGAATGCACCTGTTGTATATGAACGGCAAAGATCACGATGTTCACGTCGCGTACATCAGCCACATTTCGCACATCACTTCTTTTGCACTTGCAAACACGGTTTTGGAGAAAGAGAAAGAAGAAGATGCGATCTTTGAGCTGGCAAGTGCGGGCTTCGCAAGCACCGTACGGCTTGCAAAAAGCAATCCCGCCACCTGGACGGACGTGTTCAGGGAAAACCGCGAAAATGTGCTTGATGTCTTAAATGAACACATCAGCCAATTGCGCAAGTTTAAGGCAAGCCTCGAGAAAGAAAATTATCAATATCTCGAAGAGCTGATGACCAATGCGAACAAGATTAAGCGGATTTTGAAGTGAGGAGAATAATTTAACTGGATATGATCGAATAGTTATGTTGAATACTAGATGATGAATGTTGAATGGAGTACGGCCGGAGATATAATGATGAACGATGAGCTGCGAATATAATAAGTGCTGATTGGATTGCGTTGACAAGGAAGCTTTGTGGACCAGGCCATGGAACTTCGATTAGACATCGTTGCGTCGCACTCTTGTACAGCATTTTCGCTAAGGAGCTTTACTCCGGGGAACACGAAACGTGATGGTTGAATAGGTTGTTTTTACATGTTGAGTTTTGAGTTTCGACTATTGAGTTTGAATACTTCGTTCACTCGCTCTCTTGTACTATGTAACTTTATCCATCGTTAACCTGGGCCATTAAGTAGTTTCCGATTTTGAATTTTTACTTTTGAATTTTGACTTTTGACTAGAATTTACTTTATCTAAACATAATACCATGCAGGCAACAGACACACATCAGGACGTAAAACCTTTAGACCAGGTGTGGAATAAGCGACCACTTATCATTTCAGGACCATGTAGTGCTGAAACTGAGCAACAGGTGATGGAAACAGCACAAAGGTTAGCAGCGACGAATAAGGTAGACGTACTACGTGCAGGCATTTGGAAACCTCGTACCCGCCCGGGGAATTTTGAAGGGATCGGCACTAAAGGCCTCCCCTGGTTGCAACGTGCAAAAAAGAGTACCGGCTTATTAACCGCCGTTGAGGTGGCCACATCAAAACAATTACAGGATGCACTCCATTTTGACGTGGATATTGTATGGATCGGCGCCAGGACTACGGTAAACCCTTTTAGTGTTCAGGAAATCGCTGACGCGTTGCGCGGAGTTGATGTTCCGGTACTCATTAAAAACCCCATTAACCCCGACCTCGAACTCTGGATCGGTGCCGTGGAAAGGGTCGCAAAAGCAGGCATAAAAAACATCGGTCTTATACATCGCGGGTTTTCTTCGTATGGCAACTCCGAATACCGGAACGCCCCTATGTGGCACCTGGCAATTGAGATGAAACGACGTTATCCCGAGCTGATGATGATCAATGATCCCTCGCACATTTGTGGCCGCCGCGATATTTTGCAGGAAGTTGCGCAAAAAGCAATTGACCTCGACTACGATGGACTGATCATCGAAAGCCATATTGACCCCGATAATGCCTGGAGCGATGCAAAACAACAGATCACCCCGGAACGTCTTAGCGAATTGCTCGATCTTATCATCTGGAGAAAAGAAGATGTACAATCCGAGGAGTACCACAATGCACTGGAAAAGCTGCGTAACCAGATTAACCACCTCGATGATGAACTGATGCAGATCCTGGGACAACGTATGAAGGTGGCAGAAAAGATCGGGCAGTTCAAAAAGGAAAATAACATTACCATTCTTCAAACCAACCGCTGGAACGAAATTCTCGAACGGGCATTTCAGAAAGGCGAAAAGCTGGGACTAAGCAAAGAATTTATTACGAGATACTTCGATGCCGTTCACCTGGAGAGTATTAACCACCAAACCAGGGTATTAAATTCCTAAAAACGACACCCTCTGATGATAACTGCTCCCCAACGCTAACTGCGCCGGGGAGTTTTTTTTTGCAACCCGTATGGTGCTACAAAGGCAGAAAGACTTAAAGGAAAGAACAGTGACCTATCAGTGCATTGAATAGTTGATTTGGTCGATCCGGAATATCGAAGAAGGTATACCTGCCAGGCGCGACGCTCGGTTGCATGGGCAGTTGCTGCGTGTCCGGCGATGTGGTATTATTACCGGAAGAAAGTCTTAACGATGGTGTCAACCTTCTCCTGTGCAATTTCAATAGCGGTTTAGCAGGCTGTATCAGTCACCTCAGGGTTGGCAATATTCTGCTTATCCCAACGGTCTTTATCCGTCACTTTCTCAGCATTGTCATTGCACGATAACATTGGTATAAACGGCAGAAACTCTACGGTGTCCCAACTCTCATCCATAATGCGCACATTACAGTTAGTTTAAGCCCCTTGAAGTATTTCAGAATGTGCATAAGTCACTGCTATATCAGGATCAATACTATTTCCACCATTTCTACGTTTGTTTCGTAGGCATTTACTTTAGGAAAAATCTTTCTTTTGTTGGGATGCTTCTCAACATTGCCGTTATTCACCTGTTTAAAGTCCCGGATGTCTCCTAATTATGATTGTAAGAAGATTCTTTTCAATACTTTTTTTATTCGCCGTTATAAACAATCTAAACGCCCAACATACAGCGGCGATTGACACATTTGAAATTGCGCGCACAAAGGCCTTCAACAAAGACTTCAAAGAGGCCGATCGCTTATTAACCCTTTACACCACTTCAAAACCCGAAATACACAGCCTTAGGTTACATGCGCAGATATTATATTGGATGAAAAACTTTGCCCGGTCGGCCCAGGTTTATGAAACAGCCCTGGCGGCCTTCCCGGACAGCAATATTCTTAAGCTGGATTACGGACGGCTGCTTTTTGAAACTAAAAACCTGCGAAAAGCACAGCTATTGCTAACCGATTACCTGGTAACGGATAGCATGAATGCAGAAGCTAACATCTTGTTGTCGCATATCGACCTTTGGAAAGGAAGGTTATCGACCGCCAAACAACGCTCACTGCTAATGTTAACCTGGTACCCGGGTAATAAAGAAAGTATTGGCATTCTCCGGGAAATAAACAACCAAACAACTCCATACCTGAACGCCCACGTTCAGGTACTCAGTGATGACCAACCGATGAAAGCAGCTGCTACTCATATAGAAATGGCTCGTTACAAAAGCCGGTACTTCTATCCTTCCCTGAGCGTGACGATTAATCGTTTCAGCGTAACCGAAAATGTTCTTGGGTCTTCGATTGTACAAGCCGGTAACCAGTTTACGTTCGGAAAGTTCTCATTGTCGCTGATGGCAGGTCTTTTTCAAACCACTGAAAGTGATCTAAAGCTCATTGGAAAAGTTGCCATCTCCCAAAAACTTTCGAATTACTTCACAGCGGATGCGATACTTGAAAAAAGGCCTTACCAGTTTACCACAGCAAGTGTAAAGACCCCCGTTATTCCACTGGTTCAGAGTCTGGCGATCCGGTATAATCATTCAGAAAAGTGGCTTGGAAAGGCCGAATACGAAGTCCAGTCATTTGGCGACCACAACCGTGTTCAAACAGCTTATTTCTGGTTCCTGGCTCCGGTGCTATCAAAAGATTTTTTTAATTTGAAAACGGGCTATGGCTTAACTTATGCGGACGCACATTCGAGTAAATATCAGGCGAATGAACCATTGAATCTGGTTCGTGTAAAATACCCGCTGTATAGCCACATTCCAGGCACGTATGATCCCTATTTTACTCCAATCAAGCAGCTATCTAATTCATTGTTGATCGTTTTCAAGTCTAAAGTATCGCCCGTGATCACCATGTCGTGCAGGGGAAGTTTTGGTTTACTAGCCCGTGCCGACAATCCGTACCTGTATCTGGATAAAAGCCGTGGAAATGTGTACTTCATAAATGGAACCACTTACAGCTTGAAGTATACACCTATAGAAGTAGTATCTGACGTTAGCGTTAAGTTATCCACCAGGCTTTCGACTACTGCTGTTTATACCTATAGGAGCCTGCTATTCTATAAACGACACGAGGGTTTACTTCAATTCAAGTATCTTTTTATTCATGACAAAAAAGCCTGACCCGGATCTTTGGTCCTATAGAAGAGCCCCCGCCGCTTACGGGTTTCAAAAAGTAATTCTCGCAACACTGATGGTGACGGGAGCTATATCTGTTGCACATTTGTTCGACTGGTGGTTTCGCCAGGAGCACGTTGCTTCGCTTCCGCTGTTCATCATTTTATCCATTATTTTCTGGTGGGGCATTCTTCGTATGCTCATCTTATGGATATCTTACCTGCGTATCAGGTTGCCGGGGCAACCACCTGCACCGGCGGGTCTACAAGTTGCCATTTTTACCACCAGTTCTCCGGGTGAGCCTTTAAGCATGTTTGATA
>JASLBT010000358.1 GCA_030146445.1 Segetibacter sp.
TCACCCTGAAATGAAAGCCAACAGGAGGATAATACGTTCGCATGAATTGATTAGGTTTATTGATAAGGGTCATTACAGGCTGAGCTGGAATTCCGAAATCACGCGCGTGAACAGCCGGAGGCCGACAGTACAACCACCTCGCATAACATAGCCGTTTTACCACGCTGAGGCCTGGCTTCTCCACCAGTGAATAAGCGAATTGTTCATCGGTTTTAGCCGGCTGCACAACTTGAACGCTGCAGCGATTTTAAACAATTATCAACCCGGCATTCATCTTAGATGACCGTGAAGCTTATTGATGGAAACATGTTTTTGTCGCCGGAATACCCTATCGGAGGCTGCCGGGATACAACTTCGTTATGGCTTTCACGTTTTATGCAACACCCGCAGGTGAACAGTTACGCGTTGGTGCTGTTTACCCGTTGGTCAATGTAAGACCTTCATGGGCAAGTTCCATCGATTCAATAGCTACCTCATTGCCGGTAGCCTTCAAACCCGGTCCTTCAACTTTTACCGGAAATGCCTGTAACACCGACCATACCATCACTGCCTCATGACTTTCGTTCAATAGTGTAATTGTTAAATCACGTCGCTCGATGGTATTAAGGGCAACGGTGCTCAACCACTTAAAGAAGTCGTTGTCGCCAGCCATAATGCCGCGCTTCAGGGTAACATTATTGTATTTGCGTAAGCCCGGCATTTTGATCGAAGAAGAGTCGGGGCTGTTGCCCTGGCGGTATTCGATAAGTTGCACTTCCTGCGTTAATCCGGACACTTCGGAAAAACCAACGTTTGCGCCTCCCCATTCTACTCTAAAATGGAATGCGGGTAGCGGATAAACATGTTCTGCCATATCAATAGATTTTATGGATTAATGATTATGATGTTTGCATTTTGTGAGAGAATTTGAGGATAATAAATTCCGCAGGACGAACTGCTGCAAGCCCGATCTCGACAATCATCCTTCCTTCAAGTACATCGAACGGCGACATGGTTTGTCCAAGCCCGACCCGTACGTAAAATGCATCATCCGGTTTAGAGCCGGCCAGGGCACCCTCCCGCCATTTAAGGGTAAGATAGTTTTCGATCATGGCCCTTAACCGCACCCAGGTGTTCTTGTCATTCGGTTCAAATACGGCCCAGTGGGTTGACTTTTTGACAGACTCCTCCACCATATTAAAAAACCGCCTGACGTTTACATACCGCCATTCATTGCTGTTTCCATCAAGTGTGCGGGCGCCCCATACCAGTGTTCCTTTGCCGATAAATGTTCTTAACGCGTTCACGGATTTACCAGAATTGACATCGATATTCATGTCTTCCTGGTCATCGTGAGTAATGGTCACATTGGTAGAAGTAACATAATTGATGCTCACGTTAGCGGGTGCTTTCCAAACACCCCTTGAATTGTCGACGCTTGCATAAATACCGGCCATTGCGGCGCAAGGTGTAAGCTGAACACCGAGTTCAGCGATCTTCTTTTTGATCTGGTTCTTAGAAAGATCAGAAAGGTCGCGGTAGCTTCTCCGGGTGCTCTGCCCCTGCAAGTCCGTCACCATCCTTTCCAGCGTTGTTGCTTCGCCGTCGAGGCGGGTGGCCTCTGCGGTGGCCGCCTTTGCAGCATCGGTTGCTTCTCCTTTTTTCGCGTCGTCGTCACTAAGCCCTGCGGCGCGCCTGGTAAGTCGTGCAGCTTCTCTCTGAGCTGCAGCAGCCTGCCCACGTGCATCGTTTGCCCGTTGCATGGCATCATCAAGGGCTATGGCATTTTGCTCGCTGGTGGGAAGAAATATATTGAAAGTTGCATCATTTTCATCGTTCTCATTGTACCTGTAAACGTAACTGAGCTGGGTGTTCAGATATGGAAAATACGCAGCGCTATATTTCAATTGCCTGTCTTCGGCCCCGGTGACATTATCGCGCATTAGCTGGATAGAAGCACGTGCGTCTCCCTGTACGATCACGTCAACGATGGTGAACCGATCACCGAGCCTTGTGCATTCACGAATCGCATTGTTGATGACGGTATAGTACTGGTCGGCAGCAAGCCAGAACGGCGCATCCGGGAGCACAAGTATTGTCGGTTCATCTTCGCGGGACGATACATTGATTGCATTGGTATAAGCGTCGATGTCGGCCGAATTGCTCTGCGCAAAGTTTCCGGCCGGTATCACATAACATGGTCCGCCACCATTTGCATAATACAGTTGCATGGCATAGTACATGACGTTATTTGATGGCTTCTTAATTAGAATGTCTACAACATTCTCTACTTGTTTTCCATCGAGCTTCGTTTGTTCTACAATTACAGAAATGTTTTTTTCCGGCTCAGCACCTCCAAACAAATCTTCGTATTCCTTGAATGAAGTTATCCTTTTAGCTGCTAAAGGAATCCCTCTTTCAGTGAAGCCAATAAACGCTGGAATAGCCGTTTCTACTTCAGCTACCGAAGGCGGCAACGTAGAAATTTCCTCTACATAAACCCCCGGTGTTTTGTAAGTCGCCATATTATTGAATTTACAGTTGGTTTTTTATAAATAATGTTCAAATCGCTATACTGATACCATCACGAACTATTATCAAATTGCGGACAGGTTGAGTCTGGCATTTATTTTCAATTAAATATTCGGCGTTTAAGCGCAATGCCGGTTTGGATATTTATTCCAACGTCGGTTATATCGGTGTACCAGGTAAGCACGACAGCAAATGCGCTGCGAAAACAATGCATTACCTGACCAGAAAAAATGGCCACGGGTAACGTCCTGGATATTGATCTTATGATTATGGTGTTTTATCTATCCAAGGTTGCTGCTGACAAAGCGGATGAAATGCCTGGCGTATCGAATACGAATTGTCTGTAGTGATTATTAATGGTGCTAATGAAACAAGCAGGTTGAAAGTTTCATGTTATAATATCTGTTAGGTGATCAATAACGTAGTTAATGCTTCAACAAACTATGTATAATATTTTATTATTGCAATAGGGCATGTACTTTTTGTGCCTCATCTACCTTACCAGGAGTTAAATATCAGCGGAAATACAGCCGCTTTAGATGCAGCATTGCTTATCTTAAAAAAGCATTGGTACTTTAAAACTTTACCTGAGCTTCTTGCATTTGTTCTAAATATTTTTCAACTTGTAAACTGAAAATACCTTAATTCTTTGTCGAGCGCCAATTCGTGTAATTTGATTTAGACTGCCTGTAAATACCCTACCATAGATTTTTTGGCTGTAAGTTTCTTTGTTCTGAAGCTCCCGCGAATGCATTTTGTACCGGGTTTGCAATAAAAAGAGATAAAAGTAAACAGGATGTTTCAGGTGTACACCGGGGAAACACATCGGTCAGCAGTTAACTGGAATAATAGAACTAACAAATGAATTGAACAGAATAACTTTTAATGCTATTCGTGATATAAATACCCTTAAATATTTAATTATGCCCTGGAAAGGAATTGTTGGAAAGAGTTTTTCCGCAAGCGAGTTTGACTCCTATTGTCATACCATCGCATGGACCGCATGGAGGCCAAGTTTCATTGTGCTGCATAATACGGCAATCCCCAGCCTTGCCCAACGGCCCGACGGATTAACCAGACAGCATATTAGCGGACTGGAGATGTTCTACCGCGATGAACAAAAGTGGTTTGGTGGTCCACACCTTTTTGTCGATGACAAACAGGTATGGGTGTTTACTCCCCTCAACGTGTCGGGAACACATTCGCCCAGCTGGAACAAAGTAGCACTCGGCATCGAGATGCTTGGTGATTTTGAAAAGGAAGCTTTTGACAGCGGACGAGGTCTTAATGTGAGAAAAAATGTTGTTGCTGCGATGGCCACCTTATCTGCGGTGCTTGGCCTTGATCCGCATACCATGCGTCTACACCGTGAGGACCCCGCAACGACTCATGCGTGCCCCGGTAAAAATGTACGCAAGCTTGAAGTGATCCAGCAGGTTCAGGACCTGATGATCGCCAGGCACAATGGTGAACACCCCATCAAACCTTTGCCATAACCGATATCACCTTTGTTTTGTCGGATACGGAGCGCCGGAAAAATTGAAAAGTAAACCCGATACAAGGGCTAATTGTAACATCGAAGGGCTTTGTCCCAGGAGCAGGGAGCAAGCACCCAAGCGCTGCCGATGTAGGTTGTTACCAGACCCGTTGGTCCTGCTGAACCACGACCGGCGATCAAACAGGCCAAATACAGAAACATCACTGTACCTGCGATATCTCTACCACAGGAACAATGATGTCGTTACTTTATCAGATTATTTTTGCACGAAATGCGCAAACTTTTTTAAGGATCGGCAAAAGGCCGTTAAACTGAGCGGTCCTTAGTTGTTCGGATTAGGCCTATTCCTGTAAAAAAGAAGATCCCTCCCAAAACAAGGAATACAGTTATTTTTTTTACGTTTCCGGCACCGCCACTTGCGCTCATGAAAGTGACCGCTCCTGCGATTAAACCGGCTATACCCAGTACGGTTAGAATAATTCCAAACATCTTTTTTTCCATCTTTTGCAGTTTACTGGTATGGCATGCAAATAACGGGCCTGAAGAAGTCTCCCGAACTACACGGCCCTGCAGGGTTTCGCTGCCGGGTTCTGATCGCCTTATCAATTTAACTCGCAACGGCGTAGCAGAGAATCACGCCCGGCCAAAGGCTACTGTTGAACAGCGTGAAGTTTTGGGCAGGTTGATCGCCATTCCCGGGAATAGCGTCAAGCCCTTCAACCCGCAGCAAATTACAGTATTGAAACACTTACCTTCATGAATTGCGGAAAACTCCTGAAACTTAAATACGCTCGACATGAAATATCTGTTGGTTGCCATAACCATAATTATCTCGTCTGGCTTAAGAGCCCAGGCAGACGCTTTAAAATCCGGTGTTTTTGACCCGGATCGTCTCAGACAACAACAACAGGCAAGTGGGAAAGGGAAATCGAATGTTCAGGGCAGCACTGCGGACCTCGCTTTGTTGAGCATCCACACCTCGACTCTTGCCCCGGGCAAAACCAACCATCCTCCGCGGGCACACCTTGATAAGGATGAAATTATCGTAGTAAAACAAGGAAGTCTGAAGTTTATTATCAATGAGAAACAAAAAATAGTTGGGCCGGGTGGTATCGCCCTCATTGTTGCCGGCGACGTGCAAAGCTTCCAGAACCCTTCTGATCAACCGGTCAGTTATTGTGTGCTGGGGTTCCGCTCCAAACTCCCGGTTGATACCAATCGTGGACGATTAGCCGGAGGCTCCCTGGTGAAAGACTGGAATGAACTTACCGTAAAGAAAACGGCCAAAGGTGAGTCCAGGCCGGTTTTCGACAGGCCATCGGCTATGTTTAAAAGATTTGAAATT
>JASLBT010000011.1 GCA_030146445.1 Segetibacter sp.
GCTATTGTCCAGGCGGGAATCTTTTTCGCAGGGGCGGTGATCTCAATCGGTGCATGTGCAAGGTTCCAAATGAACGACGAGTCTGCCCGCTGAACTTGTTTTACCTGCAGGTTTTTTTGTGGTTCGCGAATGGCAGTTTGCAGTAAACCATAATTCCATGCGCCTTTGGGGTAAACACTGGAATAGGCGCCCTCCCTTTCGTCGTTGCCTTCTTCCCAGCGCTCGCCGAGTTTTAAGGCGTAAACCAAGGGTCCGCGTTCAACTGTACGCGAGTTTTTGCCCCAGTTGCTGGTGGTAATCTCCATAGGCAACTTAAGCGTAAGCCGGTCGTTGTTGTTCCAGGTTCTGTTGATGCGAACGATTTGCCCGCCCGTTGGCGAACTATACGCTTGCCCATTGATCTGCAAGGTGGCCTGCTTACACCAGGATGGAATTCGTACCTCGAAAGGGAAAGCAACAGCCCCGGGTGTTTCAAACGCAAAGCGTATCTCATCGCCGAATGGGTAATCAGTCACCTCTTTAACCGTGACCCCGGTTTGTTTGGCGCCAACTTTCGCGGTGATGGTATTTGGTGCAAACTGCAGGGCTGCAAGGCCGTTGCCTTCGGTGCCATACCAAAGATGGCTGGTGAATTTGGGCCAGCCCTGGTGCATGTTAGCAAGACAGCAGGTATAGCCGCTGCGCATCCCAAAAACATTGTTCATTTTTCGCTCAAACGGAAGCGAAAAGTTGAACACACCGCGACTCACCTGGACCTGGTTGGCGATCTGGAAATATTGCTTTTTGTTGTAGTCGTCGGTTGTTTGAGACGGAAGCGCATTGAAGGCCATGCGTTCCAGCGCATCCATATAGCTAATGTCGCCGGTGACCGATGTTGCCTGCTCCAGCGAATACATGGCTTCTACTATCGCGCAAAGCTCCGCCCCCTGACACGGGTCGTTTCCATGGAGGTCCTCGTCTGCCGAGAATATGCCAATAGGTAGACCGTGAAGGGTCATGAGGTCGGAGAAGCCGGTCTTTGCCTGGCTGAGGTAAACAGGGTCGCCGGTACGCTGGTAGTTGATCAGGGGCTCTTTTATCGCCATGCCTACGTTTACACCATGACGTTGCATCCACTTGTTGTTATTCTGGTAAGCAGCTGCATTAATCACCCAATCCCGATTGCCAAGCAAGTTGCTCCATGGGAACGACTGTGCCTTTATTGCGGCGGATAACTCAAGCAACGAACGGTCTTTTGTTATGCCATACAACCATTGCGCGATAAGCATGTTCTCCGATCCCCTGGACGTGGCCCATTCGGTCCATTTGCCAACCGGGCAGTACCTGATTGCATTTGACTGGTACCTGAAATACCTCGTTAGAAATGGGATCACCCGCTGATCGGAGGTGGCCGTATAATACTGCTGCATCACCTTTAACATGATCATCTTTGGCCACCAGTCTTCGCCGGCATTGCACCTTTCGGGAGTGATTACGGCATTACTGTCCCGCTCCGCTTTGGTAAGTGGTCCGAAATAGCCGCTTGGCCGTTGGTGATCGATGCACCAGTTTACGTACTTGAGTACCTTTGTCTTCAGGCTTTCGTCGTTAAGCTGGTAAGCAAGTGGAACGGCGCCATCGAGCCAATAAGGCGTTTCTTCCCAGCCATCGCCTTTGCCGCCGAGCCAGCCGTTGTCATTTTTCAGTTTGTTGTATACTTCGTCGAGGTGACCGGTAGAATTTGCGGCCATGATTTGCAATTGGTGCAGCAGCCACCCGGCCGGCTTTATCGAACCCACCGGCAATTCAGTGTACTTCGGCCTAACGAATTTTTTCGGTTGCACATTTTCTTTGACCAGGTCCTGACCACGGCTGGTAGTACAGCAAGTAATAAAAATTGTGGCCACAACAAGTCGGCAGATTGGGAGCATCTTTGAAAGTTTATACGACAGGCGCAAGTTGATTTACTCCGCCGTTGCAAATTGATTATATGTACAAGAGTGCGACGCAAGTAAGGCCGCACCTTGTACAAATGCCGGTACCAAAAAAAGAATAGGAGGCGGTAGCAGTGTTATTTAAGTTCGAGCATTACGACCGATTGTGCCGGAAGTTCGATGTTCAGGTTATTGCCCTTCTTGCTGGCACCTGTAAATTTCTCGACCCTTATTTTACCGGGGTTTTCAAAAGTGTTGATGTCGGTTACTTTACCCGACGTTACTACCTGCCCGGTAACACCGGACCATTGCACGCCGTTGAGGGTTGTGTTTACGGTTATCTTTCTGTTTGGGTCAAGGTTTACGATGGTGATGTGTGTGAGGCCAGCAGAGTCGCGGGAGGCCGATGCATTGATCGCAGGGATCTTTTCGGCGCCCATCGTGTAATCCGGGCTGGTAAACTTCACGGGAAGCATCTTTGCATCCATATGAACCTTGTACAGATCGAAGATGTGATACGTTGGCGTCAGCAGCATTTTATCCTTTTTTGTTAAGATAACCGCTTGTAATACGTTGACCGTTTGTGCAAGGTTTGCCATTTTCACGCGATCACAATGGTTATTAAAGATGTTGAGCGTGGTACCTGCAATCAGGGCATCTCTCAAACTATTTTGCTGGTATAAAAAGCCGGGATTCGTTCCGGGTTCAACGTCGGTCCAGATACCCCATTCGTCTACCACCAAAGCAACACGCTTTGCTGAATCATATTTGTCCATTATAGCGGAATGACGGTTCACGAGATCCTCCATCTGCAGGCAATTCCTCATGGTATTGAAATACTCCTTTTCATTGAAAACCGTGGCCGAACCCTTGGAGCCCCGCCAGTTGCCAGTGGGCAGGGTATAATAATGCAGTGTAATTCCCCACATCTGGTTGCGCGGAACGTTTTTCATCATCACTTCTGTCCAGTTATAATCGCCTGCATTCGCACCACTTGCTATCTTTCTAAGCGGTGCGCCCTGGTAGTTTCGGGCATAAGTGGCGTATCGCTTATAAAGGTCGGCATAGTAGTCAGGAGTCATATTACCACCGCATCCCCAGCTCTCATTTCCGACTCCCCAGAAGCTCACTTTCCAGGGTTCAGCCCGTCCGTTTTGCTTACGCAAAGCTGCCATGGAACTTTCGCCGCCTGCATTGAAATATTCGACCCATTTTGCCATTTCCTCTACTGTGCCACTGCCTACGTTGCCTGCGATGTAAGGCTCGGTTTCCAAAAGCGAACAGAGCTCCATAAATTCATGGGTGCCAAAGCTGTTGTCTTCCGTAATACCACCCCAATTGGTGTTCACCATTTTTGGGCGTTGTTTCCGTGGTCCGATACCATCGCGCCAATGGTATTCGTCGGCAAAGCAGCCGCCGGGCCAACGCAGGTTGGGTATCTTGATTTTCTTCAACGCATCCACTACGTCCAGACGAATACGATCCTTCTTTGGAACCTTTATCGAGTCGCCTACCCAAAACCCATCGTAGATACAGCGGCCAAGGTGTTCTGCAAAGTGCCCATAAATATGCCGGCTGATCGTATTTTTTGGATCTGCCCCATCAATTTGCAAAGTCGTAGACTGTGCGCTGGTAGTTAATTGAAAGCCGCCGATGGCCAATAAAAAAAGTGAAAGCCGTTTTATCATAAAATTGGTTTAGAAAGTTTTGTATCATTCTCCGTTCGTGAAACAACAGGTTGCCCGGCAGTAATTTAGCATGAATAAGCAACCTATGGTTGTGAAGAAAATGGTGAGCAGAGCTGCACCATTTAAAGATTACAGGCTGCAATAAAAAAATGGTTTGACGACTGTAGCAAATGCTACTGAACTTTTACCTCATAAAGCTTTTGGTGAATAGCTTTAAGTTTTGGCTCTGGTATCTTCATCACTTTACGATCGTACGTCATCAGGCCGTTTGTTTCAACTTCAACATCTGTCGTTTGGGTATAGACAGCAGCTGATAACCCCTTCTGAATATAGGGAACAAGTTGATCGATATAGGAAGCGTAGGTGGTGAACAGCGTGTCCGCATCTTTAAAGGTGCGGTAGCCCCAGTTATTTTTATCCTGCCAGGTATGCTCTTCTATGGGCAAACCAAGACCGCCGTATTCACCGAGAACGATCGCCTGTTTCTTTCCAAACACGCTTGCTTTAGGCATTGCGGGTCCCGGATAGTTGTGCAGGTCCATGATATGCCCGGTCTCGTGAAAGTTACCGCCGCTTGCGCTGTTTACCAGCCGTGACGGATCATAGGTCATTGTCCAGTTGGTGATCTCCGTGGTTTTGAATTGTCCCCATGCTTCGTTAAAGGGTACCCATACCACAATGCTGGGGAAGTTATGGAGATCGTCCATGATCTCTTTCCATTCTGAACGAAAGATTTTTTCTGACTCGGGAGAACGGTTCATATCACCTTCTCCCTCCATACCGGGCCGGTTGTTCCACTTTGCCCCAAGGTCGCCACTGGGCATGTCCTGCCATACGAGCATACCAACTTTATCGCAGTGATTATACCATAACGCGGGTTCAACCTTTACATGTTTACGAATCATGTTAAACCCCATTTGTTTCGTTTTATCAACATCGTATGTAAGGGCCTCAGCAGATGGGGCTGTATACAAACCATCGGGCCACCAACCCTGGTCGAGGGGGCCAAACTGAAAAACAAACCTGTTGTTGAGTAACATCCTTTGTATGCCATTGGCATCAGGCTTCATCGAAATTTTCCGCATTGCAAAGTAGCTCTTTACTTCATCAACGGTTTTCCCGTTGCGGACAATTGAAATCAGAAGGTTATAAAGAAAAGGATTGTCGGGGGACCACAGCTTTGGATTTTTTATACCGAGGGCAATGGGTTGGCCGGCGTTTACAAATTGCTCATCCGCCTTTGCCTGTCCGTCCAGGGCGGTGACCCTGACACGGTCTCCTGGCTGAAGATTTTGTGCATCAACCTGTACCGATAATGTTTGCTTATCGATGTCAGGAGTTTGTTTGAAGCTGGTGATATATGTTTTTGGAACCGCCTCGATCCATACGGTTTGCCAAATGCCGGTTACCGGGGTATACCAGATGCCATGAGGCCGGGTAACCTGTTTTCCGCGGGGTTGCGGCCCGCGATCAGACGGATCCCAGACACTAACTTCCAGTTGTTGTGTGCCTTTTTTTAGCGCCGCGGTGATGTCGAAAGAAAAAGGATCGTAACCGCCGTCGTGGCTGCCGACTTTGCGGCCGTTAACATACACTTCAGTCCGCCAATCAACCGCTCCAAAATGCAGGAGAATATTTTTGCCCTTCATACCATCTGCAAGCGTAATCTCAGTTCTGTACCAGAGCATGCTGTCTTTTCCCACCGTTTTACCGACTCCTGACAAGGCAGACTCTACTGCAAATGGTACAAGGATACTTCCGTGGTGACCATTGGGCTTTGGATAATCTTTTGGAAGTATGCTGTAGTCCCACAGGCCGTTCAGGTTTTTCCAATTGCCCCGAACCATTTGAGGTCTTGGGTATTCGGAATGAACCCGTTTGGGATCTACCTTTTCTGCCCAGGGGCTGCTGATTTTGCCAGCGACCATTTTCCATTGCGACCCCTGCGCCAGAACGACATTTGCCAACAGGCAAACTGAACTTAGCAGAAATATATATTTCTTCAACATGCACGATTTTAGATCACCTGATGGAATTGACGAATTGACTTAGGTAATTAAAGCTTCGATTTAAAGTTGCTATACTGAGGCGCATTGCCCTGAATGTTGATGAGATAGCTACAGGATAAGACGTGATATGATTGGCGCAACACACTATAACGATAGATGGACTACATCGTTCTGCAGTCCATCTATCGTAAGTGCTGAAAGGTTATTTTAAAGAGACCTTTTGAGGCATGGAGTAAATCAATTCTCCAACTCCGACTGTTTTCACACCTACCCTAACATAAACGTAGTCCTTTGTGGCCAGGGATGCAGGCACATTAATGCTCATCGTTATCGGTTGGGTTGCGTCGGGGATTGCAGACGCCGTTTTGTCAACAGCTCCAAAATTGTTATTCTGGTCAGTGATCATTGTTTGGCCAACGTACAATCTTACAAGTTCAAGTGCCCTGGATGTATTGACACGCTGAATATTAACGGTAGCATTGATGGTTGTGCCGGACCTCGTATACGTAGCGTTGCTAATGATAAAATACGGATCTACCGGAACATCCACGGTGGTATTTCCCCTCACCTGTACATCTATCGT
>JASLBT010000056.1 GCA_030146445.1 Segetibacter sp.
GCAAGTCCACCGCTCATTCCTGCCGCGAAATTTCTGCCCGTGTCGCCGAGTATTACAACCCGTCCACCTGTCATGTATTCGCAACCATGATCGCCTACTCCTTCCACCACTGCGCTTACACCTGAGTTTCTCACGGCGAACCTCTCACCAGCCTTTCCGCGGATGTATGCGTTTCCTGATGTTGCACCGTAGAATGCCACATTACCAATGATGATGTTTTCCTCAGGCGTGAATCCCGCATTTTGCGATGGGTATACGATCAACTTTGCTCCGGATAGTCCTTTCCCGAAATAGTCGTTTGCATCACCTTCCAGTTCAAGTGTAACACCACTGGTATTAAATGCACCAAAACTTTGACCGGCAGTTCCGTTAAACTTAAAATGGATGGTATCCTCTGGCAAGCCGGCGGATTTGTAAACTTTCGATATTTCATTCGACAAGATGGTACCCGCAGTTCGGTCGGTATTCTTAATGGTAAATTCTGCATTCACCTTCCGGCCGTTTTGTATAGCTGATTGTGCCGCTTCCAGGAGCTTCCAGTCGAGCAGCCCATTTAACCCATGGTCCTGCGCTTCCTGGTTGTATAACCCCGTTGATGGGTCAGCCGGTTGCTTATAAAGAATTGGCGACAGATCAAGTTTGCCATATTTCCAGTGTTTCACGTCCGTTCTGGCCTCAAGACAATCTACCTGGCCAACCATCTCATTTACTGTTCTAAATCCAAGCTCAGCCATGATCTCCCTGAACTCTTCGGTAATAAATTTGAAAAAATTCACTACGTGGTCTGCGTCGCCGGGGAACCGCTTTCTCAGTTCCGCATCCTGGGTGGCAATGCCAACAGGACAAGTATTCAAATGACACTTACGCATCATGATACAACCTTCAACTACCAGTGCTGCGGTGGCAATACCCCATTCTTCTGCTCCGAGTAAGGTTGCAATAGCAATATCACGACCGGTTTTCAATTGGCCATCGGTCTGTACAACCACGCGACTCCGCAGCCGGTTTTTAACAAGGGTCTGGTGTGTTTCTGCAAGTCCGAGTTCCCATGGTAAACCTGCGTGTTTAATTGAACTGATCGGTGATGCACCCGTTCCGCCGTCGTTACCTGCAATAAGCACAACATCGGCTTTAGCTTTTACCACACCGGCAGCAATTGTTCCAACACCCGCTTTCGATACCAGTTTCACGTTGATCCTTGCATCGCGGTTTGAATTCTTCAAGTCAAATATCAATTGTGCCAGGTCTTCTATCGAATATATGTCGTGATGTGGTGGGGGAGAGATCAGTCCCACTCCGGGGGTTGCATGCCGCACTTTACCGATCCATTCATCCACTTTATGCCCCGGCAGTTGTCCACCTTCACCGGGCTTTGCACCCTGTGCCATTTTGATCTGCAGTTCCTGCGCCATGGTCAGGTAATAGCTGGTTACGCCAAACCTTGCCGAGGCTACCTGCTTTATCGCTGACTGCATAGAGTCGCCGTTTTCCAGGCGCTCATACCGCAGTTCGTCTTCGCCGCCCTCACCGGTATTACTTTTACCCCCAAGACGGTTCATGGCGATTGCAAGCGTGGAGTGTGCCTCGTGCGAAATGGAACCAAAGCTCATAGCACCCGTAGCAAAACGCTTCCAAATGTTTTCGGCAGGCTCTACCTGGTCAATTGGAATAGAAGGCCTGTTCGGTTTAAATTGGAAAAGACTCCGGATCGTACACGCTTTCTCACCCTGGTCGTCTACGAGCTTCGTGTATTTTTTGAAAATAGCGTAATCCTTCATCCGTGTCGAATACTGCAACAAATGGATGGTTTGTGGATTAAACAGGTGGAACTCACCTTTTCGCCGCCACTCGTATACGCCACCTTCGGGTAAACGTTCAAAGGGATTTGTTTTTTTCGAGAATGCAACGAGGTGTTTTGTAAGCGCTTCCCTTGCGATTTCATCGAGCCCCATACCCTCAATACGGGATGTGGCGCCGGTGAAGCATTTGTCGACAACACTTTTATTCAGACCGATAATTTCGAATATCTGGGCACCCTGGTACGATTGAAGCGTAGAGATCCCCATCTTCGAGAACACTTTCAACAATCCGTCGTTTACGGCTTTAATATAATTTTTCTTCAGCTGGCTATCGTCTAAAGCGCTGTCGATCTTGTTCGAGATCTTCTGATCGCGTATGGTCGATAGAACGAGATATGGGTTGATAGCTGTGGCTCCAAAAGCAATAAGGCAGGCGAAGTGATGAACTTCCCAAACGTCACCAGCTTCTACTACAAGCCCTACCTTTCCGCGGTACCCCTTCCTGATCAGGTGGTGATGTACCGTTGATACAGCCAGCAACGAAGGAATAGGTGCGTGTTCGGAGTCAATCGCACGGTCAGAAAGGATCAATACTTCAAACCCATCATCCACCGCATCTACCGCGTACCGGCACAGCCGGTCAAGGCCGCGCTGGAGTGCACCAGGCTTTCCATTTGCACTAAAATAAGTTTGAAGGGTTTTCGCCTGGAAAATACCGGTGTCGATACTCCGTATTTTTTCAAGTTCCCTGTTGCTTAATACGGGGTGTTTTAGCGCAACGGTATGGCAGGCAAGCGGGTCTTCCAACAATATGTTCCCATTGCTGCCGGCAAATGTTGCCAACGACATGACGAGCCGCTCACGGATAGGGTCAATGGGCGGATTGGTTACCTGGGCAAACAATTGCTTAAAGTAACTGGTCAGGTGTTGTGGCTGATCGCTAAGCACGGCCAGCGGAACATCCGTTCCCATGGATCCAATGGGTTCCTTACCATCCAGCGCCATTGGCGTTATGATCCTGTCAATATCCTCTGAAGTATATCCAAACGCCTTCTGGTATTTCACGATTGCATCGTGTTCGAGGTGCGTGAACATCACCCGTGGTTCCGGTAATTCTTCCAACCGGATCTTGTATTTATTCAACCATTCTGCATAAGGTTTTTGCGAGCAGATGGTATTTTTTAATTCGTCGTCGCTGATCACTTTGCCTTGCTCCAGGTCAACAACGAACATCTTGCCGGGTTGTAAACGTCCTTTTTCGATGATCAGGCTTGGGTCAATCGGCACGACCCCTGTTTCTGACGCAAGTACAACCCTGTCGTCGGAGGTAATGCAATACCGCGAGGGTCGAAGTCCATTCCGATCGAGTGTGGCACCGATGATCTTACCATCTGTGAATGAAATCGAAGCCGGGCCATCCCATGGTTCCTGGAAACAGGCGTGAAACTCGTAAAAGGCTTTTTTTACCGGGTTCATGCTTTCGTTTCCGTCCCAGGCTTCAGGAATAAGCATCATCATCACATGCGGAAGCGACCTGCCGCTTAGTGTGAGTAACTCGATCATGTTGTCGAGGCAAGCAGAGTCGGACTGACCCGCAGTAATTAATGGCAGGATCATGTCCATCTCTTCCCTCGAGAAGTACGGAGAAGTGAAACCTTTTTCGCTGGCTTTCAGCCAGTTCAGGTTGCCTTGCAATGTATTAATTTCACCATTGTGGGCGATGTACCTGAAGGGTTGTGCAAGCTTCCACGATGGAAAAGTATTGGTAGCAAACCGTGAGTGAACAAGGCCAAACGCCGATACTACGCGTTTATCGCTCAGGTCAGGAAAATAGTGCCGGAGCTGCGTACTGGTCAATTGACCTTTATATATGATGATCTTATAAGAGAGTGATGCCAGGTAAAACCCGATCTCATCTTTCTTAACGGTATTGTTAATGGTATGGGTTGCATAGTTGCGCAGAATGAACAACTTTCGCTCAAAGTCTTCGCGATTAAAGATGTGGTCGGGACATCCGATGAAAACCTGCTCTATCTCAGGCTCCACCGATAAAGCTGTTGCACCGATATCATCCGGGTTCACGGGTACCTTGCGGTAATGCAATACCTCAAGCCCCAGCTTCTCAGCTGCCCTGTTGAAGATGTCGCGACATTCCTCCCGTAAGGGAACATCTTTTGGAAAGAAGATCATTCCCACCCCGTACTTACCAAAGGCGGGCAAGTGAACACCCTGCTTGATACATTCGTCAAAAAAGAATTCATGCGGGGTCTGGATCGTCAGACCTGCGCCATCACCTGTGTTGTTTTCACAACCACAGGCACCTCGGTGTTCCATATTTTCCAATATGGTAAGTGCATCCGACACGATCTGATGAGACTTATTGCTTTTGATGTTTGCAATAAACCCAATACCACAGGAGTCGTGCTCAAATTCTGGAGAATATAATCCGGAGCCTGTCATAGTCATAAGTTTAATAGTTCAGTAAAGCACTTGGCTTCGG
The DNA here is from genome assembly GCA_030146445.1 of Segetibacter sp. Lineage (GTDB taxonomy): Bacteria > Bacteroidota > Bacteroidia > Chitinophagales > Chitinophagaceae > Segetibacter. The sequence goes on from JASLBT010000056.1 coordinate 4,300, forward strand.
CAATCGTTAATCGTTAAACCAGGTATTCAAACAGGTTATTGTTTTTGTTCAGTTCTGTATAGTTGATGTTCAGCCGGTTCAGGTTCTGAAGTAAGACCTCGTAATCCTTTTAGATTCCAATTCAACACCCACTAAAGCAGGTCCCGACTCTTTATTATGCTTTTGAATGTATTCGAACCGGGTAATATCATCAGTCGGTCCCAAAACATCATTTACAAATTCTTTTAATGCTCCCGGTCGTTGTGCAAACCTGATCAGGAAGTAGTGCTTTAATCCTTCATATTGTAAAGCCCGCTCTTTGATTTCCTGCATCCGTTCAATATCATTATTGCTGCCACTCACAATACAAACCACGTTTTTTCCCTTGATCTGGGCGGCATAATCATCTAATGCGGCAATCGAAAGCGCCCCCGCTGGTTCAACTACAATGGCGTCTTCGTTGTACAGCTTTAATATGGTCGAGCATACTTTACCCTCTGCTACCAGGTGCATATCGGTTAATACATCCTTGCAAATGGAATAGGTAATGTCGCCAACCCTTTTCACCGATGCACCATCAACAAATCTTTCGATATTGTCGAGGGTAACCGGGTGACCCTTTTTAATAGCGGCAAGCATCGACGGAGCACCTTCCGGTTCAACTCCGATTATCCGGGTTTTGGGACTGACCGTCTTAAAGAACGTTCCAACCCCGGCGGCAAGGCCGCCACCCCCGACGGGAATAAAAATAAAGTCTATTGGTGATAATTCCGCATGAATTTCCACGCCCACAGTAGCCTGGCCTTCTATGATCCTGTAATCATCGAAAGGCGGGATAAATGTCATGTTGTGTTCACAGGTATACGCCTTTGCGGTAGCTGCACAATCGTCGTATGTATCGCCTGTTAAAACAATCTCGATGTTTTCTTCGCCAAACATCCTTGTCTGCTGGATCTTTTGGTGCGGTGTTATCGAAGGCATAAACACTACACCTTTTATGTTCAGCTTTTTACACGACAGGGCAAATCCTTGTGCATGATTGCCGGCGCTTGCGCAAACCACCCCACACTTCAGGCTCTCGGGTGGAAGGCTGCTCAACATATTAAATGCACCCCTGATCTTGTACGAACGCACTACCTGCAAGTCTTCCCGTTTCAGATAAATGTTGCATCCAAATTTTTTAGACAGGTGGTAATGATAAGCAAGTGGTGTTTTGGTTACCACTTGCTTTATTCTTTCTGCTGCTGAGGCAAAATCAAGCTCCATGCCCGCGGAAACACGGGTTCTGGCCTTTTCCATATCTGGTTGCTGATTTTGCATGTAATTAGATCAATTTTAAATTAAACGGAAACCGGGTCTATTGTTACCGCTGATTTACCAGCGCTTTCCTGTGTTTCAAATGCGGGTGCCTGGTTCTCCGGACGTAAACTCCTTACGGTTTTACCAGCCTGCCACATTTCGCTTTCGCGCAGTTCCCTTAATTCCTCCTCCAGCTTTTCACGATAGTCCGCTTTGCTATTACTTTCAATTGACTTAGCAGCTTCTTTACCGCTGGCAACGCTTTCGTACAAGTCGTTAAATACCGGCAAAGTTGCGTCCCTGAACTTCTTCCACCAATCCAGCGCTCCCCTTTGTGCAGTGGTAGAACAATTGGCGTACATCCAATCCATACCATTTTCAGCCACTAAAGGCATAAGCGATTGGGTGAGTTCTTCTACCGTTTCATTGAATGCTTCGGAAGGAGAGTGGCCCTTTGAACGCAAAACTTCAAATTGAGCGGCAAAGATCCCCTGGATAGCGCCCATTAACGTCCCGCGCTCTCCTGTAAGGTCTGAGAAAACTTCTTTACGAAAATCTGTTTCGAACAGGTATCCACTACCAATTGCGATTCCCAGTGAAACAACGCGTTCGAAAGCCCTGCCGGTCGCATCCTGGAAAATAGCGTAGCTGCTGTTTAGGCCGCGTCCCTGTAAAAACATTCTTCTCAACGAAGTGCCTGACCCTTTCGGAGCTACCAGGAACACGTCTACGTCTTCGGGTGGTACAATGCCGGTTTGTTCTTTATAGGTGATGCCAAAGCCATGAGAGAAATAAAGTGCCTTTCCTTTAGTCAGATGTTTTTTTACCGTTGGCCATAACTGGATCTGGGCGGCGTCGCTCAGCAAGTAACAAATGATCGTTCCCCTTTCAAGAGCTTCCTCAATATCAAAGAGTGTTTCGCCGGGCACAAAGCCATCACGAACCGCTTTTTCCCACGATTTCGAGTTCTGACGTTGGCCAACAATTACGTTGATGCCATTTTCTTTTTGGTTCAATGCCTGTCCGGGACCCTGAACACCATATCCAATCACCGCAACAACTTCGTCTTTCAATATTTCCTGCGCTTTCTCCAATGGAAATTCTTCACGTGTAACCACGTTTTCTTCAACACCGCCAAAATTTAGTTTTGCCATAATGCAAGTTTTAGTTTACCCCCAGCGGGGTTTTTGTTTTACTGTTTATTTCAGAATTCTAAAGACATTTTTTTGGTCCGAACGGTAGATCTTTTTTCTGCTGCTCTTGCGTCGCACTCTTGTACAATTGGGGTTCTACTGAGCGAATAACTGCGAAAGATCAGGTGTTTAGGTCGAGCTTAGGTTTGGTCGGGCAATTACATGCTGAATACTTCTTCGTTTTTGTTCAGGTATTCGTTTTCAACCGCCTCTTCACCCGGTTGGGCTGCTTCAAATTCGCGCAACTTTTCATGAAAGCCGCGGCTCCCTTTTATAATCGCTACGCGGGCGCTTCGAACAAATTCGATCAACCCGACTTCACTTAATACGTCAACCAACCTGTCAGTCTCTTCGCGATGACCACTGGTTTCAAATACCGTGTAATCTTTACGGATCACTACAGCACGGGCACCATATTCGCGCAGCAAACGCTCAACCTTAATCTTCTCGGCAATTTCATCTGTGCTCACTTTATAAAGGGCCATTTCCTGCCAAATGATTTCATCGTTGGTATTGTAGTAAACCTTCAATACTTCCACTTGTTTTTCAATTTGGCGGGCAACTTTTTTTACCACTTCTTCCGTTTCGTTTACCACCAAAGTAAACCTTGAGATGGTGTCGATTTCCGAGGGCGAGCTATTGATGCTTTCGATATTAATTTTTCTTCTTGAGAATATTATAGCAATTCTGACCAACAGACCAATCTGGTTTTCGGTGTAGATGGTAAAGGTGAATTCCTGTTTTACACCGGGAAGAACTTTGGCGGGTTCCGCCAGAACTGTCGCTATTTTTTGATTACTCATGTCTGAATGATTGAAGGGTTCCGTTGTTTTGTTGCTGAATAATGGTTTGCCGTACAAGCCCGCCCGGATGAACCGGTTCGGACGGGAGCGCGACGCAACGAGGTTTAATCCATATGCTTATGCCGGGACACAAAAAAGTCCGTTCTGAAAAGTGCTTATTTGAGCCGGATTTCACTAACGCTACATCCCTGGGGCACCATTGGAAATACATTATCTTCTTTGCCAACCATTACTTCAAGCAGGTAAGCGCCGTCGTGCTCCAACATGGTCTTCAATGCGGGAACTAATTCTTTACGGTCGGTGATCCGGTTTCCGTGGATATGGTAACCTTTTGCTACCGTCACGTAATCAGGACTTCCGATGTCGACAAATGAATAGCGCTTGTCGTGAAACAACTGCTGCCATTGGCGAACCATGCCAAGGTACTCGTTATTCAGGATGATGATTTTTACATTCACTTTTGTCTGCATGATCGTACCTAGTTCCTGGATGGTCATCTGGATACCACCATCGCCGATAACAGCAACTGCGGTCCTCTCAGGTGCGCCAAACTTTGCACCGATAACCGCGGGAAGGGCAAAACCCATTGTTCCCAAACCGCCTGATGTAACATTGCTTCTTGACTGGTTGAATTTGGCATACCTGCAGGTTACCATTTGGTGCTGGCCAACATCGGTAACAACAACAGCGTCGCCGCCGGTAAGTTGGTTAAGAGAGTCGATCACTTCACCCATCGTCATTTTAACGCTGGTCGGATTCAGTTCGTCTTTAATTACGATTTCCTCTTCCTGGCGGCGGTAGTCATAAAACTTTTCGAGCCATTCGGTGTGATTGGTTGCCTTCACCAGATCGGTAAGCATAGGCAGCGTCTCTTTACAATCGCCCCAAACACCAATGGTTGCTTTTACGTTTTTGTCGATCTCGGATGGGTCAATATCAAGGTGGATGATCTTAGCCTGTTTCGCATATTTGTCGAGCCTGCCCGTAACCCGGTCGTCGAAACGCATACCTATTGCAATCAGAACGTCACATTCGTTGGTCAGTACGTTAGGACCGTAATTGCCGTGCATACCCAGCATACCCACATTCAACGGGTGATCGGTTGGTATGGCGCTTAACCCCAGTATTGTCCACGCTGCGGGTATCCCTGTTTTTTCGATGAAGGTTTTAAACTCATGCTCTGCCTTGCCAAGTATTACACCCTGGCCCCATATGACGAAAGGCTTTTTGGCGTTATTGATGAGTTCTGCAGCCTGCTCTATGTATTGTTTACGGATAATTGGTTTTGGCCGGTAACTGCGGATATGATCACAACGATGATAACCCTGGTAATCGAACTTATCCAGCTGTGCATTTTTGGTGATATCAATGAGTACCGGGCCAGGACGGCCGGTTTTCGCGATGTGAAATGCTTTTGCAAGCACCGCGGGGATTTCCTTAGCATCGGTAACCTGGTAGTTCCACTTGGTTACCGGTGTTGTGATGTTTAAGACGTCGGTCTCCTGGAAGGCATCTGTACCCAACAAGTGAGCAAACACCTGCCCGGTAATACAAACGAGTGGTGTACTGTCGATCATTGCATCAGCAAGACCTGTAACCAGGTTTGTGGCTCCGGGGCCGCTGGTTGCAAATACAACACCGACTTTGCCCGACGTGCGTGCAAATCCCTGAGCCGCATGTATGGCGCCTTGTTCGTGACGTACCAATATGTGCTTCAACCGGTCATTGTAATCATATAATGCGTCATAAATCGGCATGATTGCTCCCCCGGGATAGCCGAAAATGGTCTCGACCCCCTCGGCGATAAAAGCTTCAAGTACCGCCTGTGATCCGGTAAACTTGCCCGAACCGTCTCTAGGCATTACCGGTGAAGACTTTTTCTCCTTTACGACTATTTGTTCTTCGATGTCCAGTATGGAATTCATACGCTTGAGATTTTTGCTCGATATACTGTGGTGAGCATAGTTGATTATGAGTTTGTTACAGCGATTTACTCGTAAATCAGTTTATGTTATGGAACTTTTATTCTCCGTCGGTTACGCAGCCTTCAGCTGCTGTGCTAACGTGTTTTGCATACTTGTAAAGAACACCCCGGGTTGCTTTTAGTGCAGGTTTTTGCCACCTGCTTTTCCTTTCGGACAGTACCTGGTCGTCTACCTTCAACGTAATGGTTTTTGTAGCCACGCTTATTTCGATGATGTCATCATCCTCAACAAGAGCGATGAGCCCACCTTCAAATGCTTCGGGCGTGATGTGACCCACAACAAATCCGTGGGTACCACCGCTAAAACGGCCGTCGGTGATAAGGGCAATACTGTTTCCAAGTCCCGCACCAATTAGTGCAGAAGTAGGTTTTAGCATTTCAGGCATGCCGGGCGCACCTTTCGGTCCTACGTTGCGGATCACTACCACGTCGCCGTGCTTTATTTTTCCGGAATGAATACCCGCGATCAGCTCGAATTCACCGTCGAACACCCGGGCAGTTCCCTCGAAACGTTCGCCTTCTTTACCCGTGATCTTTGCTACACTTCCGCCTTCTGCAAGGTTCCCGTATAGAATTTGCAGGTGCCCGGTGGTTTTCAACGGCCTTTCAAGTGGAAGTATGATCTTTTGGTCGTCGAAGTCGAGGTCGGGTGCGCCTACAAGGTTTTCTGCTAAGGTTTTACCTGTTACGGTGAGGCAGTCGCCGTGCAGCAATCCTTCTTTTAACAGGTATTTCATTACTGCAGGTACCCCCCCGTATTTGTGAAGGTCCTGCATCAGGTATTTGCCACTTGGCTTGAAATCAGCCAACATAGGAACGCGGTCGCTGATCTTTTGAAAATCGTCCTGGGTAAGAGGTACGTCAACGCTTTTCGCCATTGCGATCAGGTGGAGCACCGCATTTGTACTTCCGCCCAGTACCATGATTACGGTGATCGCGTTTTCGAACGCTTTCCGGGTCATAATATCTGAAGGCTTGATATCTTTTTCGAGCAACAAGCGTATGGCTTTACCCGCGGCAAGGCATTCATTTTTCTTGTCTTCGCTTAGTGCAGGGTTGCTGGAAGAATAGGGGAGACTCATGCCAAGTGCTTCAATTGCACTGGCCATGGTGTTTGCGGTATACATTCCCCCGCACGCGCCCGCTCCCGGACAAGAATTTTGCACTATTCCTTTGAAATCTACGTCGGTGAGGGTACCGGCTAACTTTTTACCAAGTGCCTCGAATGCCGAAACAATATTGAGGTCCTCGCCGTTGTAGTGCCCGGCCGCAATTGTGCCACCATAAACCATTATCGCCGGCCTGTTCAGGCGTCCCATCGCGATTAATGATCCCGGCATATTTTTATCGCAGCCTGGAAGTGCAATCACTGCATCATAATATTGAGCGCCGCAAACCGCTTCGATGGAGTCGGCGATAATGTCGCGGCTCACGAGGGAATACCGCATGCCATCCGTTCCATTGCTGATTCCGTCACTTACACCGATGGTATTAAAGATGAGCCCGACAAGTTCCTCGTCCCAGACCCCTTGTTTTACAATTTTTGCCAGATCGTTCAGGTGCATATTACAGGTATTCCCATCATAGCCCATGCTCACTATGCCCACCTGTGCTTTGGTCAGGTCGTGGTCGGTTAATCCGATACCATAAAGCATTGCCTGGGCGGCTGGTTGGGTTTCATCCTGGGTAATGGTTCTGCTGTATTTATTTATTTCGCTCATCTTAAGCACACCTGTTTTTTAAATTGTGAAGTTTCGGTTGTGAATATTGGCTTTCAGAAATATGGCTCGAAGGAATTGTGGCGTCGCCGGGTAATTGGCTTCCCTGCCGCTCCTTAGGTTTGTTTACACAGTTGCTTCAGAAAATACCTCAGCCTCAATCACCCGGGCAGTATAAGCTGCCTGTACCCGTTTGCTAAGCGTTTCGTTCCATGGTTTTGAAAACGGCACGTTGTCGAGGCTTTCCCAGCCAATTACTTCGGCAGCGGTTCCGCAGTAGAATGCGGCGTCTGCCCCTTTCACGTCGGAAGTGGTAAACAAGCTTTCTTCCACTTCGATGTCGAGCGCGGAACAAATTTCCAGTACGGTGGCCCTGGTAATACCTGGCAAAATGTTGCCTGTCGCCGGGGTGATTAGCTTGCCGTCTTTTTCGAAAAACATGTTGGCTCCGGGTCCTTCTGCCACATATCCGTTCATGTCAGTTAACAGGGCTTCATCAAATCCGTTTGACTTCGCTTCCTGGCTTGCAAGAATAGAGTTTACGTAGTGCCCCGTAGCTTTTGCTTCTATTTTGAAGCCTTTAGGATTTGGTCGTTGAAACGATGAAGTGAATACGCGGAGGAGTTTTTCGCCAAGAAATGGCTGCATTTGCCGGCCTCGATGGTAAGGTAAGAGGCAGAATTTACATTGAAGCTCATGTTTGCAGGAGCATATACCAACGGGCGGATGTATGCATTCTGCAGGTCATTTTGTTTTAACACCTCATAAGTAATCTCAATGAGTTCATCTACCGTCCACCGGTATGGCAGGTTTAACGCAACGGCTGAATTTTTGAGCCGCTCGTAATGCTCTTCGGCTTTAAAAATCCGGGTTTCACCTAAGGCTGTCCGATAAGACCGGATGCCTTCAAAAACCCCATATCCATAGTGGAGGGTTTGACCATACAGATCAACCTTTGCTTCCGAAGCCTTTACGAACTGGCCGTTCAGGTAGATGATCGTGTTTTCGTTGTAATACATACCGTTGTTGTTAGAAATAAAAAAGCCCACCTTTTTG
>JASLBT010000091.1 GCA_030146445.1 Segetibacter sp.
ACTGGTCTGCAAACATTCAAGTTAAGGGGCAGCGGTAAACCTGTTCTTACCGGCCCGAACGATTATACTTTAACATTCGGCTCCACCTTGTGTTCTTTCAGCGTTATAACGGGAGTTTCGGGTTCAGCGGCTAACTATACCCTGGGCACTACAGCCGGGGCATGTACGCAGGCAAATGTGCAGGGGGCCTACCAGGTTGGAACCGCCTTGTCTACGGGCAACAGGGCTGTCATTAATGTAACCGTTAGTACGCCTGGAACTTATAGCATCAGTACCACCGCCGCCGGGGGCATGACCTTCAGTGCTACCGGTGCATTTGTTACCACTGGCCCTCAAACCGTTTCCCTACAGGGTACGGGAACACCGACAACAGCAGGCAACAATACCATAACCATAACAGCCGGCGGAAGCAGCTGCACGTTTAATGTCAACGTTACTCCGGCAGGGCCCTCGGCTGCCTACTCGCTTGGAACTGCGGGAAATTGTTCGAACACCGTAGCCCAGGGTACCTATACGACCGGGACAGCCTTGACCCCTGCTAACAAAGCTGATGTGTCGGTAAACGTCACCACCCCTGGATTATATCAAATCAGTTCGACCCCTGTGTCTGGCATAACTTTCACCGGAAGCGGGACATTTACAACAACAGGAATTCAGACAGTAACTTTAACAGGAACGGGAACACCAACAACTGCCGGTCCTGCTACGATAGCGTTAAGTGGCGGCGGAACCACATGTTCATTCGTGGTTAACGTAACCGCAGGGTCGGGAGGTGGTAACATCAACCTGTCAGACAGTGCCTGGTCGTTCAACCAGGGAACAACCTCCTTCAGAGGGCGGATTGACACAGCATTCACCGCAAACATTCCGGGACTAGGTTTTGCCCTGGTTCTATTTGGCCCTTCTACAAACGTTTTAGGCGATACATTAGAAATCGACATCCTATTTCCAAGCACAGGTATCCAACCCGGAACTTATCCTACAGTAAGCAGCAGTGTCTTCAACTATTATAATCGTACAGCCGACATTTATGCTGCGGACCCACAAACAACAGGTGTTGTCACCAATGTAATAATCACCAGTTACTCTCCTATAGCAAGGATAGTTGAAGGAACTTTCGCCGGGACGGCAAAAAATGCGTTAGGTGCTTCCGTTCCGATCACCAATGGCAAGTTTAGAGCAGTTGTTAATTAGCCCTCTGCACATTTGAATATAAAAGGGGTTGTCGACGGCGAACGTTGACAACCCCTTTTGTCTGTAGCATGTGGCTGCTGGTGAGTTATTATTTTACTAGTGTATTCGGGGGAATGACAGTGGATGACAATTAGGGTTGCGGAGGTGGCTACTAAGATAGTTTTCGCGCGGTTACCAGATGTGAATCGTACGGTGTAACCTTCTGCAATAAGCCACAGCGGTCAATAACATACATTTGGCGAGGTTAGGCGAATTCCTACCGATAGATATACTGGAGCGCAGCCCGGACTGAATTAAAGACGCTGTTTGGATTGAACACGATAAATCAATAAGCAACGGACTAAAGAAACCGGGCTATTGCACCTGAACATTATCATCAACGGGTGCATTGGTTTCAACGGTTGTATGGCGTTCCTCTGTTTGCTTGTTGAAAAAGCGATTTTGAAATATCAGTATCGTGATCACGCCAATAGAGATGCACGCATCCGCGATATTGAACACGGGGCGGAAAAACTCGAAGTCTTCGCCTCCCCAAAACGGAAACCATTCAGGGTAACGCGCATTGGACACAATCGGGAAATACAACATGTCCACTACCTTACCGTGTAGAAAACCTGCGTATCCCTGTCCGACCGGAACCACCTTAGCCACATTCTGGATATAAGGATCACTGTCCTGGAAGATCATACCATAAAACATACTGTCGATGAGGTTTCCTAACGCCCCTGCATAGATCAGCGCACTGCACAGGATAAATCCGCGGTGATACTGTTTCCGGATGAAATTTCTGATGATAAAGGTGCCTACGATAACAGCGACAAGCCTGAACAGTGTAAGTACCACTTTGCCCCATTCTCCTCCCCATTTCCAGCCCCAGGCCATTCCTTCGTTTTCTACGAAATGAAGACGGAACCAGCTTTGGCCGAAAACACGGATCTCTTCGCCAAGATAAAAATGAGTCTTGATATATAGTTTAACAGCCTGGTCAATAAACAGGAGGATGAGTACGAAAAGCACGACATATAGTGGTTTGACCGGCTTTGAACCAATAAACCCATCATTTGGAGTAGCGTTTAACAATTTTCAACGTTTAAAATTCAAAGATATGGATGTGTAAGGTTTCGGAATTAAGTAATGGCACTCATACAGGTGCAACCTGGCGTTAGGCCAGGAATAACTGACTCATCCGCAAAGGTATCACTCTTCGAAATACACTCTTTTCACCCGTTGGCTTATGCCTGTCATTATTTCGTAAGGAATCGTTCCACACCATTCCGCAAGCTGGGTCACCGGCAAGTTCGATCCAAATACCTCTACGGTATCGTCTTCGCGTACCCCTTTGATACCGGTTACGTCTAACATCGTCATGTCCATGCAAACATTGCCAACGACCGGGGCAAGGCTGCCGCGGACCAACATGCCTCCGACCCCGTTTCCGAGTTTCCTGCTAAAGCCATCAGCATAGCCAATCCTTACAGTGGCAATCGAACTGTCACGTGTAAGTAAACCGGCCCTGCTATACCCGACACTTTCTCCTGCTCTCACCGCTCGCACCTGGGCAATGGTCGTTTTCAGGCTAACTGCTGGTTGCAGAGCAAGCGTGACTCCCGCTGCGGCAATTCCGTAAAGTCCGATACCGATCCGTACCATGTCAAACTGCAATTGAGAATGACGAAAGATAGCTCCTGTGTTAGACAGGTGTTTTATAAATGGGTACCCTATTCTATTTTCGATTAACGTGCAGGCATTTTGAAAATCTGAAGCTTGCCGGAGCGAGAACTCATCATAAAGCGGGCTATCGCTGCCGACCAGGTGGCTGAAAACCGAACGTACCACCATCCGGTGATTTGAAACCAATACCTCGGCGACTGCCGGCACTTCATCAGTTTCAAACCCCAGTCGATGCATGCCGGTGTCAATTTTAAGGTGTACGGGAAATCCGCCCAGACCTGCGCGGTCAAGAAACTGGTTGAATGCGCGAAGGATAGAAAACGAGTACAGTTCCGGCTCCAGGTTGTATTCCGTAAGCGCATCAAATGTAACCTCTTCGGGATTCATAACCATAATGGGTAAGCTAACCCCTTCTTTCCGCAGGGCTATACCCTCATCGGCATAGGCTACGGCGAGGTAATCGACCTTTTGGTACTGTAGCAGCCGGGCTATTTCAACGCTGCCGCTGCCATAACTAAATGCCTTTACCATCGCCATAACCTTTGTGTTTGGATCCAATATGCCTTGGTACTCTTTAAGATTATGGACCATTGCATTGAGGTTTACCTCAAGTACCGTTTGGTGAGTCTGCGCCTCGAGCAGGTGACCAATACGTTCAAATTCAAAAATCCTCGCCCCTTTCAATAATATTACCTCGTCTTTAAACAGGCTTGAATGAACAGATTGGATAAACGAAGCCGTTGATTCATAAACATGGGCCTGCCACCGGGCCGGGTACTTTCCTTCAATTAGCGCAGGCATTGCCCGTAAACTATAAAATTCGGGGCCGATAAGGATTAGCCGGTCAACACCAGCCGCTTCAACTTTCTCCAAAACCAATTCAAGGAGTTGAGCAGGTGGAATGCCCGACTGCAATATGTCTGATAATATAACTGTCGATTTTTTCCCTATCGATTGCTGCTGCAGGTAATCCAGGGCAAGTGCAAGTGAAAGGAGGTCGTTGCTGTAGCTATCATTGATGAGCACGCAACCATGTATCGCTGCTTTTAACTGCATACGCATATCCACAGCAACCAGGTGACGCATTCTTTCGGAAATGAGCTCCTGGGTATAGCCCAGCATGATCATAACACACCAGCAGGTTATGGCATTATCGATCGAAATCCGGTCGGTAAAGGGGATGGTAATGGATACCGGACTACCCGCATAAACGCCATTGATAATTGTAAGGCCGGTAGTAATAATTTGATCAACGACAACCAGGCTTGCTCCCGGACGACGGCTCCACGAGAAAAAGGAAATCTCCCGATCTACGGCATTGGCTTGCCAGCTTTCAGGATTAAAACCGGGTGTCAGCACGTCCTTGCAATACACCACCTGCTTTGCGTTTGCAAACAATTGCGATTTCTCGTGTGCCTTCTGCAAGTTATCGATAAAACCCTCTTTATGAGCTTCGCCAATATTTGTAAGCACCCCTATTGTTGGCATAATCATCTTTTCGAGCCGGACCATTTCGCCGGGCCTCGAAATACCTGCCTCAAATATCCCGAGCTGGTGACCATGGTCCATTTGCCAAATACTTAATGGTACACCTGTTTGAGAGTTATAGCTTCGGGGATTGCGGACAATATTAAGATCACGATGCATTACCTGGTAAAGCCATTCTTTGATGATGGTTTTACCATTGCTGCCCGTAATCCCGATCACGGGAAAGTTATATTTCTGCCGATGGACACACGCCAGGTTTTGGAGCGCACTCCGGACATCATCAACGAAAATGAAATTAGCGAATTGCCATGCATCAACTTCCAGACCTGTGGGGACCACAAAATTAGACACACCCCTCAAAATAAGTTCACTGATGTAATACGAACCCTCGTTCCGGGACCCCGGAAGCGCAAAAAAAAGGGATGTTGCACCGAATACCAGCCGGCGGCTGTCGATCAGAAGGTGTTCTATTTTCGCACCGGGATCAGTCAACCGGGTTTTACCTTGTACTATTGCTGCGATGTGCCCGATGGTGTAAGACAATCCCGGGAGATTAATTGGTTAAAGTTCTCCCTGCGCTTTTGGTGCGGGATTATTTCGTGAAGCATAGATCGAATAAGCAATCGAACCTCCCAAACACAAAATGATTACAGCCAGGGATATGTAAATGGATATGTGAATGTCAAAAAATTCGATCAGCATCTTAATGCCGATAAAGACCAGCACGATGGCTATGCCCTGCTGCAGGTAATCGAACTTGTCTACGGCCCCCCTCAGTAAAAAGAACAAACTTCTAAGACCAAGAACGGCAAAAATGTTAGAAGAATAAATGACCATAATATCGTCAGGCGTAAAGGGTTGGGTTGCCTTTTCGCGAACGAGCGAAACCACCGTTGGTATGCTGTCGAGGGCAAAAACAATATCCGTACCTGCAAGCATGAAAACGACTATTGCCAGTGAAGTAAAGTAGATTTTCCCGTCTTGCCTTACCGCGAACCTGCCCCTGGGCTGCAGGGTAGTGATACGAAAAACCTTTTGAATGGTGCGGTAAATAAAGCTGTCAGCCGGATTATATTCCTCATCTTCCTTCTGGAAAAACAGGTGCACACCGGTGTAAAGAAGGAAAGCCCCGAAAACGTACAACAGCCAGTGAAAGCGATCAATTAGTTCGATGCCCAGCCAGATGAATAGTATACGGAAGACAATTGCAAGCAATATTCCAATAAGCAGTGCACGACCGGCATCAAGTTCATGCACCCTGAAAAAGGTAAATATCAGGATAAACACAAAGATGTTGTCGATACTCAGACTCCACTCCATGAGGTATGCCGTGATATACTTTGTTCCGACTTCCCCGCCCTTTTGGAACCATAAGAAAGCACAGAATGCCAAAGACAACAGTACCCAAAATATCGTTTGAAAGAGCGCCTTCCTCATCGTGATCACCGACTGGCTCTTACTCATTATGCCAAGATCAAAGATCAGGGCCAACACTAATGCAATGCCGAAAATGAGATAAGTGATCTGGTCAACAGTCATGATAAAATTTGAGAGCCAAAAATAAACAAAGCGTACACCAAATACATAATATATACCGTATCAATTCGAATATAACCTCTTCCTCCTGATTTGATAGATCCAGCCAAACAGAAGAACAAGCACCACGGGTATCCCCAGGTTGAGGTATTGCCAGGTAGTTTTTTGTTCAGCCAGCTTTGCCTTATCTAATAATCTTAGCGCCACGTCCTTTGCCCTGGTTTCAAGTATACCATTTTGGTTTACCAGGTAATCAATTGCGTTAAGCAAAAAGTCCCGGTTTGCAAACTGGTAGTTTTCGTATTGTTGTCTTCCCATCGGCAAAGCTCCCTGGGTCTGGCTAACTGTATTGGTGACAATGTCTGCGTCACTTATCACAATTTGCCTGCTTTCCTTTAACGCAGTGGAGGTAAAGGGCTTGTCTGAGTATAACGACAGACTATCGCGGAGTGCCTGGGACAGGCGATTGGCATAAAGTGATGAGAACTTGCCTTCGAGGAGAACAGCCACTGGCAGGTAGCTTCTGTTGAATGTTCTCAGGTCGTCTTCGGTCTTTACGCTCTGAAGGCTTACGAGTGCAGGGGCGCTAAGGGTCCGGCTCAGGGTATCAGATGAAAGCAGGATCGTTTTTCGTATTCCCGGTGCTTTGATGGTATCAATCGAAGCCGGAAAGATGCTCAGAATATCATCAAGATTTTTGGATATTGGATGACTGCCGGTAGAGGTTAGTAAGGGGTAATACGGAAACGGTAGCCGTTGGATCTGCGGTTGATCACCAACTTGCCCAACTACCAGCGGTTGTTTAGCACTTTTGAGATCCTGTAAAAGGTCGTTATTGATCCGAACTCCATATTTAAACAACAAGTCTTCTATATTCAGGTTTTTGTCGAAAGCGACAAAGTCGGCCTGGGCACGTAAAAGGCTGTCCATTTCGGCATAAAGCTTATCGATGAACCATATAACGTTTCCTCCATGCATCACATACTGATCTATTTTTAGTTTCTCAAGGTCGCTAAAGGGCTTCGAAGGTTTTACTACCATTAATGCCTGTATCGTGTCGGGGTTTAGCTCTGCCCGTGCAAGGTCTATTACCCCGAAACGGTAGTTGTTACTCATTACCTCAAACAGGTCCTTTACGGTAGGGTTTAACGGTTCACCATTCCCCGCTGCATATGCGACTACGGGCAATGTTTTACGACTCAGCTTGTAAATGGCGTCGGAAAACTTAAACTCCAGCAGGGCTTCGCTGTAATTGAGGGTGCTTTCTTCATCTTCGCCACTTCTGCCACTCATTAAGTCAACCGGTATCTGGCGATCGCCGTATTTTACCAGAGCTGCCGGAAATATCAGGCGCTCGGTTTTTTCTTCGCCCTCTTTCGCCGTCACCTGGTTGTTGAAGGGCCGGATGCCCTGTTGAACCAGGCTGTCGTAAACGGCGTACCGCAAGCTGTCTGGCAGTCCTTCCCCGGGTCTCACGAACCGGTATTGGATATTTGTTCTCCCATATTCTTTGAACTCAGCAAGCAGTTCTTCAGTAGCTATGCTTAACCTTTTAAACCCCGCGCTTAACTCGCCGGTAAGCAGTACATCAACCTGAACCTGTTCATCCAATCCTTTTAAAAGCTCCTTAGTAGAGCGACTTAAAGAATACCGCTTCTCCGCCGTAAGGTCGAACCGGTAGTGAAAAACCGACACCAGGTAGATTGCCACCATAAATACAAGCAATGCGGGAACCCACCAATATCTTTGCTTCAATACCTTATCTGCAATTCTCATAATTTTTATTTTCTGTATCGCTTGCTTACGGGTCCAAACTGAGTTAGACTTAAGTACAACGAGGTGCTTCAAGCTCCTTTTACACGCGCGGTCAAAACGATCTTTTTGACGGCCCGAAAGCTAATTAACAGCCCTTACCAAAAACTCCTGGCACCGGCACAAACCACTATCTTTTAAGTAGGTTTCGTTGTGTAATAAAAAGAAACAATACGATCACCATTACAAAGTAGAGTACGTCCCGCGTATCCACCACTCCCCTGCTGATGCTTTTATAATGAAAACTGATGCCGAGCATCTGGATATAGTAATCAATTCCGTTCGCAAATACGGGAAGTTGGCTCACGGCATCAAATCCGCTGTACAAAAGGAAGCAAACAAATGCTGAAGCTATAAACGCCACTACCGTATTATTAGTGAAGCTGCTCATACAAATTCCAACGGCCGTATACACGCCGCCAAGGAAAAGCAGTCCAAGATAGCTGCCGATTGTGCCGCCAACATCGATACCCCCTTTTGCACTGAGTTGCTGAATACTGATGGCATAAACAATAGTGGGCAACAAAGCAATTGCAACAACAATTAAACAACCGAAAAACTTTCCCCAAACCACCTGGCCATTGGTTAACGGCAAAGTTTTTAAGAGTTCAAAGGTTCCTGTTTTGTATTCATCCGCTACACTACGCATCGTAATGGTAGGTACCAGGAATAGCATCACCCATGGCGCAAGTGAAAAAAAACTTTCCAGCGTAGCATAGCCGTAGTCGAGGATGTTTGAGCCTGGGAAGACGAACAAAAAGAGACCCATCAATAAAAGAAAGAGAACAATGGCGATATATCCGGTCAGGCTGCTAAAAAACTGTTTCCATTCTTTACTGCAAATGATCCACATAAATTCAAATCTAGTACGAATTAAAGAACGCCATAAAATTACTTTTCTGCCTGCCCTTCGTCAGAATCGGGGCAACAAACTCTCGTTAATATTACTATGTGGTTTGTACACTTCTTCCCGAAAGTTCAAATCGGCAAAAATGATCGCTTGTGTCGATGTGGAAAATGGAAGTTTTAAGCGTCTCAGCAAAAAACGCCGTTATGAAAATTAAGACATTCATCGTATGCTGCGGGTTCACCATGGCTTCATTGGTGACAGGAGCACAAACCACGGAAAAGGACGGGACCAAAAAAGGGGTAAAAACAGCGGTACCACCCCCACCACCACCGGTTCCGGCAGTAACTCCGATACAAGACGTCAAGAGGGTACCTCCACCTCCGCCTCCCATACCAGCTTTAGTGCCAACTCCAGCTCAAATGCCTCCACCTCCCCCACCTGTACCAGCTGTCGCGCCGGCGGAAATGATACCTCCTCCTCCTCCACCCCGGCCTGCTCACCCCGCCCCCGATGCACCAAACCCACCTTGCCGGCACGAGCGCAAAGTGATCGCGACGTAATAGTTCCGCAGGTGCCAAGCGTTGTTGCTGTTCGAAAGCCGGTAGCTGTTAATCATAGCGAAAAAAAGGGAGACGATCACCGCCTTCCTCCTTCAATTCTCCGGGTTGATCAGTTCTAAACGAATAAGATCTAATCTGATTTATGTAGTTCCCATAACGGACTCATCTGCCGGAGTTGCACGATTGATTTCTTCACCTGTTCAATGGTGTAATCAATTTGCTCATCGGTTGTAAACCGGCCTAAACTAAACCTGAGCGAACTATATGCTTCCTGGTCGCTTAAGCCAAGGGCTTTGAGCACATAAGAGGGTTCAAGTGAAGCGGATGTACAAGCGGAACCAGAGCTGATGGCAATACTTTTACTAACGCCCATGAGCAAACCTTCTCCTTCCACATGCTTGAATGAGATATTGGTTACATGAGGAAGCCGCTGATGGATATTTCCGTTTACGTAAGCCTCGCCGACGGCCAGGAGCTCACGTTCCAGCCTATCTCTTAGCTCCCCCAGGCGGGCCGCTTCGGCTTCCATCTCTACCCTGGCAAGCCCGGCGGCCTTTCCAAACCCTACGATAGCCGGTACATTCAGGGTACCGCTCCGCATTCCCCTTTCATGCCCACCACCATCGATTTGAGCGGTAAGTTTTACGCGTGGGTTACGCCGGCGTACGTATAATGCACCAACGCCTTTAGGCCCGTACATTTTATGCGCCGTCAAAGCCATCAGGTCGATACCGTCGGTATTTACATTTACGGGAATTTTACCAGCCGCCTGAACACCATCTGTAAAGAACAAGACACCATGCTTTTTTGCGATGTCGCTAATGGATTTGACGGGTTGTATCACACCTATCTCATTATTTGCATACATGATCGAAATAAGGATGGTTGTCGGTTTGATGGCAGCTTCGAGCGCGGGTAAGTCGATCATTCCATCCCGGTTAACCGGGAGATAGGTAACCTCGCCGCCAAGTTTTTCGATATGCCTGCAGCTATCCAGAACAGCCTTATGCTCAGTGGCGGCTGTGATCACATGGTTTCCTTTAGTGGCATACATTTCGAAAACACCCTTAATCGCCAGGTTATCCGCTTCAGTTGCACCACTGGTAAAAATGATTTCCTTTGGATCAGCGCCAACCAGGTTTGCGACCTGTTCCCTTGCATATTCCACTGCTTCATCCGCTGTCCAGCCAAATGCATGACTTCGACTCGCAGCATTACCAAAGTTTTCGGTAAAGTAAGGTAGCATGGCTTCAACTACTCTTGGGTCGCATGCGGTTGTCGCATTATTATCCAGATAAACAGGTAATTTCAACATAAACGAAAATGACAGCTTGAAAACTCAATGCAAAAGTAAAGTAATCCAGCCTGAACGTTCTCAGTCGCTGCAGGGCAAGGAACCAAATTGGGTTAACAACAACATCTTGTCGCAAACATCAACTTTATGCTGAAAATAGAACACATTGGTATTGCCGTTAAAGATTTACAGTCCGCTGTTCCGGTATTTGAGACCATCCTGAACACAAACTGCTACAAACAGGAAACCGTTGAAAGTGAACAGGTTTGTACCGCTTTTTTTCGGAAACAGGACAGCAAAATCGAACTGCTTGAAAGTACAAACCCGGATGGCGTAATCGCAAAGTTCATTCGCAACAAAGGCGAAGGCATGCACCATATCGCATTTGAAGTTGATGACATCTTTAGCGAAATGGAGCGATTGAAATCAGCAGGCTTTACATTAATCAACCCGGAACCTAAACGCGGTGCCGATAACAAAATGGTTTGCTTTGTTCACCCGAAGGAAACCCATGGTGTACTGATTGAACTGTGCCAGGAAATCAGGTGAGCGATAATGGAACACGGATAACACCGGTGTAAAAGGATTTTGGACCAGATCTCAAGAATGTTGTTAAGCTTTCCGGTGCAAAGCAGGCATCCGTTAAGTCTGTGTCATCCGTGTGCGATGCGGAAGTGGAACACGGATAACACCGGTTAGAAGGATTTTGAACAGATCGCAAGAATGTTGTCGATACGCTTCCAGTGCAAAGCAGGCATCCGTTAAGTCTGTGTCATCCGTGTGCGATGCGGAAGTGGAACATGGATAACACAGGTGTAAAAGGATTTTGAAC
>JASLBT010000095.1 GCA_030146445.1 Segetibacter sp.
GATTGTTGATAATACCCCAGATGTACTTGTATAATTCTTGTTCGTAGTCTTCGGCTATGGTGTTCTCCCGGCTTTTTGTACTAAATACTATCTGGTAATAGATTTGTCTAAAAGTGCTCATAGCTGTTGGGATTTTTCTTACTACAATCGTTCAACCCCCGTCCGTACCGGCACGGGCGGGCCTGCAGGGTTGTGTAATGCCACCTGCCTTAACCGTTGGCTTCGCCAGCGGCTATTCAAATTTAAGCCTTTCAGGCTTTCGAAGCAACGCTGCCTAACCTGTTACATAAGCCATCTTGTATGTGTACACCCCGTAGGTACAAGGGGGGACACCCCCGTCCGAACCCGGTTCATCCGGGCGGGCGTCCGACTGGCGCAGCCGGGCGGGCAACCGGAGGTGAATTGAAATGAGTTGCTGGTACCATAAAAAACCCAAATTCATGCACCCCGTTGTATTAGGATGTAGCTATTTGCTTAATGGTTAATCCCACTCATCTTATGAGCCGCTGAGTTAAAATAACAATGGGAGCTTAAAATAAGTAAAGCCAAATTCCGGGAAACTTGTACAACAAAACCGATTTACTCAAACCTATAAAGCTTCACCTTCAAAACCCCTGGCTCTTCCAACAGGTGAACACCTGTACCGGTTCTGTTGGCGGCTGCTTCATCTGCTAACTTGTAGCTTACCATGATGTTGTCACCATTTAATAATCTGCGGCGTTTCCATGCACCGTTTACATAACTGCCTTCCCATAAAGATGCGATGCCAGCTATCGTCGGGCCGCTCGTCGTTGGAAGAAAGGTGATATCAATATTGGAGCCGGCAACGGTGAAGGAGTCAGCACCCGATTGTATTATGATTCCGTATCCTTTTGTTGCCTGCAATACGCCACTCCAATTTTTACGTAGCGTTGCTGTAATCTCGTAGCCACCAAGGTTTACCTTCTGTACAGAGTCAGGCATTTGCAACCAAATACCTGCAATGCTGTTTTTTTGTTGTGCGACGGTTATCTCAGGGGTTAAATCGTCTAAAACCTTATATGCTTTTGGAAGGTGGGGATCATCCATTTTAGCATCGATACCAAAGGGTGAATATCCAAGTGCTTTATGATGCCCGATGGCATAAAAGGCATTGGCAGCTCCCTGGAGTCCTGAGAAAGATTCCGGAATAAACAAAGGGTTCCACGCATGGTGGTATTCGGCAGCGATGCGCTTGAAGTCGGGCAGATAAACATCAGGTGCTTGTATGTCGATGGCCGGTGCCCCGATGCGCCATATATCATGCACATGTGCCTGCGGTCCACCGCCAGGATAATCACCGGGTTGCTTGTCTGCTGGTTGTACAATCCAGGCATTGACAAACATCGGGATATTATACGCGGCTTTCCCTGCCAGCGCTACGGTATTGACATAGGTGGCATAATGCCAGGCCATGAATGCTTCATCAGCACCAGGAGTATTACCGAAAACGGCCGACCAGTTGCCCGATGTTTTTGATCCATTTGCCTCCCATAATTTTTTTAATGCCGGTTGCAACTCTGCTTTGTTCTTTTGCAACCCTTTCAACAGGTCGTTTGGTACAGGTGTTGCAAAGGCGGCACTTGCAAAAGCAGAATGATCCCTGGTGCTGCCGATTACGCCAACTTCATTTTGTACCTGTATCATGATGACCGTTTGCTCATCATCAACTTCTTTAACGTGACGCATTAGCGCCGCAAATGCCGTTGCATCGGCTTTCATTGCCTCTGTACTCAGGGGACTAATGGTTTCTATCGGTTTGCCATTTTTTAAAACCACGCGTGGAAAGCGTTTGGTATCCCGCTTTACCCACTCAGGCGGGTAGTGCGACAATCCGTTCTTCCAGCTTCCAAACCACAGCAATACCAGTTTTAGGTTATTGGCTCGTGCTCCTTTTAAAGCACCATCCACCAGGGTGAAATCAAATTTTCCTTCTTGTGGTTCAATCAGCTCCCAGGATACTGCCGACAACACAGTATTCAGGTTCATTTTTCGGATAGGCGCCCAGAGCGGGTCTAAATAATCCAAACTGGATGAACTGGAGTTATGTAACTCGCCACCTAAAACGATAAATGGCTTGCCGTTTACGATAAGTTGCGTGGCAGCTCCACGCTTTTCTAAATGCGGTGCTTGCGCGTAACCGGGTGCACTGCAAAATAGAATAAGGCTAATTTGAATAATTTTGAATGCCGTTTTATTCATAGTTTTTTTTTAGAAGGTGGGTCCTTTAATAAAGCGCAGTTTAAATGGAACTATGTTTCTATGACAATGCTTTGAAATTGGAACAGTGATGAGGCATAGGAATTTTTGTTTTTAAAAGTTCATTTCACTGCCACATCCCACACGTTAGCCATGCGGCTTTTACCAGCCGGACCTTCCACATCCAGCACCACTATATACTTGCCGGGTTTTGTGTATTGATGAACAGGATTTTGCTCTGAGGAAAAACGACCATCACCAAAATCCCAATGCCAGTTTGATACCTTGCCACGGCTCTCATCTTTAAAACTTACCTGCCGTTTGCTCATATCCGTGATGACAAACGACCACTTAGCTTCAAAAGGGTTTTTATACTTTTCTTCCAGGGGCATAAGGGTAAACAGCAGTCCAAGGCTTGCATTGCCATACATTTTATGGTGCTGCGATAGATTCCAAAAGCCCTTGTTCTTTTCGTCTTTTACATCATCATAATCAATCACCGCCCACGACAAGCCGATTTTTTTCTTGTCATAGAGCATTGACTCAACGGCACGCGCGGGGCCTTCCGCACCTGCATAATCAAATGGGGTAATCCAAAATTCAGCAACTAATTTACCCGGCTCTCCTGGTTTGAAATTGTAAGCGTAAGCAATGTTGGCGTAGGGCATCTGCTTTATCCATGGCTGGCTCCCCCAGGCCAGCGCCCAATCTTTTCCAACTGCCGGCGTGAAGATGTGATAATTCTGTGCATGCACGCAGTTGTATTCTTAATAGCGCTGCTGCCAGGGGATCTCCGGTTTCGGATGTTGTTCGTCGATCTGTGGCCCACCCGATGCTTGCGCATCTATCACGATCTCTATAATATCTTTGTGC
>JASLBT010000159.1 GCA_030146445.1 Segetibacter sp.
ATCCGTTTTCAAAACGGAAATAAGAGCCAGATGAAAGCCGTGTTGAAGGTTGATTAGTGCTTCCGGTAATGTATTAAAGCAAACTATGACTTGTTCTATACCAAAGCTGTTTACTTCGCTTATTCTTGCGATGGTATTACCAGCAACAGTTTCAGCCCAGCTTTACAACGATGGCGCGGTTATGAAGATAGCTCCGGGGGGGTCCATATTTTGTGCCTCCGACTTCACCAATGCAAGTGGGGGTTCTATTTCAAACGATGGTGTATTGCATGTGCAGGGAAGCTTTGAGAACAGTGGTACGTACAATTCCGGAAACAACCTCGACTCCCTGGTGTTGTCTGGAGCGGGGCAAGTGACGTTAAGTACGGGATCTGCAACGCTAAACAACCTTATAGTAAATAAAGACTCCGGAGCCCTTGTGACCCTTACAGCAAGTGCCAATGTTCTTTCAAGATTCGAACTAACCACCGGCGGCTTTAATACCGGTCCGGCTACGGCATTTGAATTGATTGCGCCCGCTGCAGCTACCTTTAATTTCGGCAACGGTATGCAGGTTGTAGGCAAGGTTCGTCGTACCAACTGGGTTAATGGAAACACCGTTGTTTTTCACCAACCCAATATGTCGATATCAACCAACGACGGAACTTCGCCGAGCGCCATCATGGTAGAGATGCTTTCGAATGGCGATCCCTCAGGTGATGAACGCGAGGTAAAACGTTATTTCTTTTTTACCCCTGTTGACGGAACAAATTACACCGCGGACGTAAATTTTCCCTATAGCCCGGATGAACTTAATACCAACACCGAAGCTAACCTGGTTCCCTGGTATTATGCAGGCGCAACTGAGTGGAACGGCAAATTGACTGCAAACGTGGTCAACACATCATTGGCGGTCGTAACGTCTACCGGTATCCAGGCTGATGTTTTTGCCAATAACGAATGGAAGCTTGCTGATCCAAGATATGTATTCAACGTTTCAGCCATCCTTGCCGGACCATGGAACGGTTCAACAATGAATACATCTTTAAACAGCGGAGGTGTACTCCCGCTAACCCAGCCGTTTAACACTGAACCGTTTAATTATGCAGGAACTGAGTCGATAACTGGCTTGCCGAACAGCGATGTGGTAGACTGGGTGCTGATCGAGTTGCGTAAACCGGCAAGCGGGCTTCCGGCTGATGCGGGCTCCGCTACAATCATCGGCCGGAGAGCCGCACTTTTACTCAACAATGGCAACGTGGTTGATACGGACGGGCTTACGCCAGTCAGCTTCGATATTTCGAAGCAGGGGCCAGCCTTTATTGCTATTCGCCACATGAACCACCTTGGAGTATTAAGTAATATAATTTCTTCCAATCCTTCGGGGAGTTTTGATAATGACTTTACTGCTGTTGGCAACACCTATAAAGACCCATCTTCACCCGTTACCGCCGTGACTTTGATCGGGGACAGCAAATTTGGTTTATGGCCGGGAGATGCCAACAAAAACGGGTTTGTGAATGCTACTGACGTTAGCGCGATCAAGTCTGCAATTGCTGCTTCGGCGTCGGGATATCTGCCGGTCGACGTTAACCTGAGCAACAGTATCAATGCAATCGACATAAGTCTTTCAAAACTCACGATATCTTCATCAGGTACCGGCAGCCTTGGCGCAAGAGCGGTTAACGTGAACGTGAAAAGCAGTCTTCCACAGTAGGCCTGAACGAATGTTTATAACGAGCATTTCAGGACACGTAACCTTTAGTCACATCCCTCGAATTCGCGGTATTCGCCTCTTTCAGCCCACTACCCAACTTCGGCCACGGCAACCTTTCAGTTGATGTCAATTGAGTTTCGGAACACAGTAATGCCACTGCTTGTGCTCACATTATAATCCGTTGCTTTCACAGTTAATCTGCAAACCAAAGTGCATTAGGGCGGCTGTAATGATCGCGGCAGGTTCAACAAACTGCCGGGATCAAAAATTCATGGCGCCTTGTAGCTCCCAGGCTTTTGCACGAAGTTTGGCTAACGTTCCGCTATCGCATCGGTGCTTTACGGGTATGCTCGCAGGAGGTGAATCGAAATCGATTGTTTAATAACACCCGTTGAATGTTATACTCGTTTTGCCAGCGCTTGCCAGTTGACGTCATTGTTCAAGAAAGCAGGTAAACTGTGGTAGTACAAAAGTCAACCGATCTGCCGGATGGAGTTTCGCTGCACTTGTTAATAAGGGGAGCTAAACCACGTCGTATTGTAAAGCACAACCCGTTGTGCAAAGGGGGAGTGAAAGGTTCCACCCCTTAAAACAAAGTCGCTTTGTGCCCCCATCGGCCCCCGCATCTGCACCTCGAGACCGGGATGGTAACGCAGTAATTCATCGGGTGAATTACTGGTAAATGCTTAAACTGCGGTTATGACAGAAAAACAAATCCTGCAGACGATTAGCAATGCTGTTAAGAGTTCAATCTTGCTGAGATACTGAAACCAAAAAGGAAACGCGCCGTGAATGGCGCGTTTCCTTTTATATGAACTTTCACTTGAACCCTTATTGCTAAAACCTTACTGTATTAGTAAACTATTTTGATTGCTTTTTTAGTGTTTACACCCGATACTTCCATGATGTAATATCCTTTCGAAATGTTGGTCAAACCGATGCTGTGATTGCTGCTTCCACCATTGTGCGAAATTTGTTTAGTAACCACCACCTGTCCTAAAGCATTTAATAACCTCACCGAATAAACTCCTTTTGCCTGGTTGATCATTTTCAGATTAGCAATGCCGTTTTCAATTGGATTTGGATAAACCTGCATATCAGCTTTTTCGTTAGCCATTATAGCACTTACACTTTCATTTGATGAAGCTATAGCCACGCCCACCCGAGACACACTTTCAACGGGCGCTATGAGCGCACCACTGATCGAAGTTTTTGACTCTCTTGCCAGTGATACAGCGGTAGCCAGGCGTACAGTAGAAAGTGAGCTACCGTATTCGCCGCCACCATTTTCAGGAGCAGTTGATGTCGGGTTAGCATAAAAAGGATTTGCATAGTCCGTGATGTCGCTTAGTGTGTTTGCCTGAAAGTACCAGTAAGATATCCCGAAATCACCACCATTAGGCAGGTTAACCAACTGTTCAGTCTCAGGCAGGCAATTAGAAGTACAACCATTGAACTGGATGCTAAAAATCTGCTGTTCTTCTCCTGCTACCCAGCTGTGAAGCGTTGGAGCAGTACCTGCAAATATGAATGTGTAAACATAACTCGGAACACCTTCGATCGTTTGCTTGCTTACGTATACTTCGCGTTGCGTTGTACCCAGCTTATTCACCAGGAAGTCGGGTTGTAAACCAGCGATATTGGCAACCGGGCCAAGACCGTTAGCTGTCACACCTGAAGATCCGAGGGTAGGGCCAACTGATACCGTTGCAGGGATTGCTATTGCAAAGGTCATTGCCTCATCTCTTTGTGAAAACGACTGAGAAGCTTTCAGGTAAACATCAATGGTTCTTACGGTGTTACCTGGTTTGATCGTCGCCTGCATTTTTGGCTGTGCGTAACATATACTTACAAGAGCGGAGAATACTAAAGACAGATATAGATGTTTCATGATTATCGGTTTGAATTGAATATTGAATGGGATGAGTTAGGTTAAGGTTACAGTTGTTCGTTGAATACAGATCCGATGTAGCCACTGAGAACAACATTCAGAAGGAAGTTCTGGTCGTTGCCAGGACCGTTTGTTTTGATGTTGCCGTCCATGTTGATGTCGTTGCTGGAGTAAACACCACTCATCACCGCTGATATTGATCCACGGAGTTGGATATTCTGGATATTGTCCTGGTCGTTTGATGGACCATTGTATTTTACATTGACGTTAAGGTTTGCATTTCCACCCCTCATCACATATACTCCACCCATTGGTGCGGTTGAGGTGTAAGCAAGCTTTTGGTAGGCTTTAGTAGCAGAAGTAGTAAAGTCGTAGCTACCTGCGCCGGTGCTGAAGTCAACAGCGGATGCAGAACGAATGCGAAGGTGATTACGATGAGCAATCGCAACATAGTAGCTTCCACCTGGTACACCATCAAAGGTGATCTTGGTACCGGTACCGTTGGTTTCTACCAGGGTGCCATCACGGAGTACGAAAGCTGCTCTTCTTGCGACAATTTTTGATACGTCAGCAGCGTCACGAAGTTCAATTAAAACCCAGTCAACTATGTTGATATTTGCAGCGAAGAAACCACTTTGTACTGTTTCAGTTCCGGCGTAGTTGAAAGGAGCTACTGAGTATGGCTGAGCCAAAGCTGCTGTTTGTAAAATACCGCTTGTATTAAGTCCGTTGTTCATTAACCCTGTTTGTGCATTATATGCGCCCTGTAAGAATACTTTTCCTGAGAAAGTTACTCCGGCCGGTATTGCTGTAACACCTGCTTCGAACGATGCGCTGTTGAAAATATCATTTCCGAATTGGATTTGGCCTGTTGCATTATAGTGCACCCAGTCCTGAAGGGGATAGCTGTCGCAGTTGATCATTACTGCATTGTTTGCAGCGTTAGCGCAATATGTCTCTTGAGCAGAACGCACCAGGTCGCGGTAAGGATAACCTGTTGGAGCATATATACGACCAACAACTTTTTTGTAAGGATTGGAAGGAAAACTGAACCTGGTGATATAACCTTTCCAGATATTGTCAACCGCTTTAAAGAAGCCTTCAAGGTTCTGGAGGTATGCACTTGCATCGACCAGTGTTTTTGAGTCGTCCTCGCCTTGCATCCAGATAATGCCTTTAAGATCGAGTTTGTAACCATTTGCTTCAGCTTGTGTAACTGCAAGCTCTAACCATTGTGTAAACTGCTGGTATCTGTAACCTGCCTGCCAGATGTACTCTCCAGCGGATGGTGGTCTCCAGTCGCCGGCTAATGTTGTTCCACCCTGGCATTGTTTGTAAACCAAACGCTTTGTGCTTTGTTGGTTTTGAAGGCTTGCGAATAATGATGCTTCAGGCCCGAACTGGGTTGGAGATACGAGGTTTTCAGGAGCTGTGTTAACACCAACATTCATTGGCTGCCATACTGCTGAGAAAGCACCAACTGCGGGGTTCCAAATATCGGTATTAGGAATGAGGCCTTTGTAAGAAGCAGCCTGTTGAGTGTTCATGTCGTTGGCTGTAGCCCAACCAAGGTTCGACTGACCGATCATAATATAAAACGGTACAGTAGTAGTTTGAGCGCAAAGCCCGCCTGTAATGAAGAATGCAACAAGGAAAGTAAAAAAGTGAAAGTTTTTCATATAAAGGATTTTATCTGCTATTACAAACGGGAGCGTTTGAGCTTTGTTTTTTGAAAACCTTTTACAGCTATCCTTTAATCCTTTTTTGCCATTATTAGCTTCACGAAAAGGGCTGGCTTTTGCAATTCCAGCCCAAACGAGTTTGGGGCGGCGATCGCCGGAAACCAGATCGGAACAATTTTATCATGAGATTTATAGCTACATCAGCGGCAGGGTAGCTATCAGAATATAACCCTTTAGTTATTAATGTATTATACATTAAGTAATCGTAAGGTATGGAGGCAAATCGGGTGGAAAAGATATTGGGAGGTGACAGTTAATGAGCCGAAAGAGAAGAAAACCAGCGTTAAAGAGGGACTTTGATGGGGAGAATTTTGCTTATTGTGGGTCGGAAAAGTTTTTTTCAGCAATTTTTTGATGGCTTGCGTTCCGACGTTTCCAAATACTATTTTCAGGTAGAACTATGCCCCGATCGGACGCCGTCAAAAGTCTTAAACAGCTCTACCCTGGTATTTCCTTCTGGCACGTAAAATCTCAGGCAAGTGTTCATCGGACCAACAGGCAAGTTCAACGATACGCTGGAGTAGGCTTTCACCTAAGCGGGATAATTCATATTCGACCTTCGGGGGAATTTCGGGGTAG
>JASLBT010000190.1 GCA_030146445.1 Segetibacter sp.
AATTGTCGATAATGTTGAAAAAAAGTAAGGCAATTTGTGACCTGTATCCTTCAATTGATGGAAGGTCATCTATGTTGAATTCAACATGCACCTCTCCTGATTGCCGTGCAGCCTGATTAAACGCTGTAACAATAATTTCATTCAAAGAAAATTGGATCATTTCTTCTGCTACCGTGTTGAGGCTTATGAAACGATCAAGAAAGATGATGAGTTGACGCAGATTTTTACACTCCCTGTGAATCTTTTCCAGGTCATCTATTCCTGCAGCAGGCAGCAAACCGGCGCTTTCCATGATGACTCTATCGGCGAGTACGGCAATCTTTCGTATCGGCTCCTGTATATCGTGTGAAATACCTTTACTAAACTGTAAAATATCGGCGTTAACCTGCTTCAATTGGCTAATCTTTCGATCAAGCACCATGCTGCTTAGTTCGAGGTCCTTTTTGGCCTGGTTTAGTTCAACATTTTTTTCCAGGGCTTCTTCTGCACGGCGCCTTGCACTAAGAAGCTCACGCTCATACTTACCACGTTCTGTAATCGGTAAAAAAATACATGTAATGATGTTATTGTCGGCTTTTGTTTTTAAAACCGCATTACAGATGACTTCCAAGCGCTCACCATTTTTTCCTTTTAGCGTAAAAAAAATCTCTTTTGCCTTACCATGCAGTTTTACAAGCGGAAAAAAATGGGTTTGGTAGAAGATCCTACTTGCAATTGTCAACAGGGTTTCTATATGTCGGCCAATAAGTTCGTCTTTGTGCGTGTAAGCTAGCAGATCAAGAAAAGTATGGTTGATGGCAGAGATGGTGCCGGATGAATCAAACTCCAAAAAGCCGCAAGGTGCATCATCCAGGTCTTCGCTCATTGGCACCATACATTATAACGGTTAGCTTATTTAGAAAGGTATGCTTTCATTACCTCAATGGTTTCTTCCGGGTGGCTCATGTGAGGGCAATGTCCTGTTGCCATCAATACCTTCATAGTGCTGCCGGGGGTATTATTGTGAAGGTACTCACCAACTTCCAGTGGGGCCACCATATCATCTGAACATTGCATGATCAGGGATGGGACTTTCAGCTTTTTAACGTCGCCGCGGTTATCAGAAAGAAAGGTTACTTCAGCAAACTTTCTTGCAATAACAGGATCTGTTGAACAGAAGCTTTCTACCAGTTCAGCGGCTAATTCCGGCCGATCCGGGTTTTTCATGATGGCCGGTGCAAGAAAATTTGACCATCCAATATAGTTTCTGTCCATGGTTTCCAACAATTCGTCGATGTCCGCCTGCTCAAAGCCGCCAATGTAGTCCTGGTCATTAATATATCTTGCCGACGGACCAACGAGAATAAGTTTCTTAAAAAGCCTTGGCTGCAGATTTGCCGTGACCACCCCGATCATCGAACTTACCGAGTGCCCCACAAAGATTACGTTTTCCAGTTTTAAAGCGGCACAAATATCCAGCACATCATCGGCATAACCCCTCAAGCTGGAATATTTATCCGGGTCATAGGCCGAAAGGTCGGACTTACCCGATCCAACATAATCAAATAGTATCACCTGGTAGTCCTTTTCAAATGCCGGGGTAACATATCGCCACATGTTTTGATCGCAGCCAAAGCCGTGTGCAAACATCATGGGTTGTGTGCCCTCACCCGATACCTTTACATTGTTCCGGCTTAAGATCGACGTTTCCATTCTGTTAATTTATTAACAAATTACGGTGTAACTTTCATGCAGGAAACTGTGATTTTTTTAATTCATGTCAATAGCTATTGTTCGCATGCCCAAAAATGAGATTAGTACCCTGTTTATTACAGATGACGACGCTGATGACCGCGACTTTCTTGCAGGTATTCTGCACAAAAGAGGCTTCAAGGGCAAGGTAGAGCAGCTACCAAATGGTGCTGCATTAATAGAGCGTTTGGAAACAATTACCCCTGATGGTAGCGAAATAATTGTCCTTGATCTTAACATGCCCATAAAAAACGGCTTCGAAACGCTTGAGGCCCTTAAATCCGATCGCCGTTTTGCTCATCTTCCCGTGATTATTTTTTCTGCAACATCACGCATGGAAGATGAGGTCTTATGCCTGAGGATGGGCTGCAGTAAATTTCTTCAGAAGCCATTAACCTACAGCGGTTATGAGAAAATCGTCGACGCCATTGTATCAGGTTCAGCGATAGGGCCTTCTTCTTTGTGATTTAGTTGTGGCTTAGAACCCGGTTTATGGAGCGCTCCCGCGCCAGCGGACTGGTGATTTTGTAAGCAGAACGCTGATCTACCTCGATTTTATTCCAACTGCGTATTGACCGAAGCCCCTTACCCGTGTTGGCACTTAACAGGCCGCAAAGCCTGCTGCAATGATATATTTTACTTTTTGAAACCTGCTGCCGTTAGATGAAGACGCAATTCAAGTGGGAAAGATGTACTAAAACGAATGCATTGATACCGTACCCGCAACATCCCCGAACCACTCCCGCACAAGCCTGTCAACCCAGGTGGTCGTTTTCGTCCACTCCGTTAACCCTTGTGTTTGCAATATGAAGGCTTGACCGCAAGTGTTCGACACTTGTATTCCTATTGTTATTGCACATCGTAAATCCCCGATCGCTAGCGTCAGGCACCATTACACTTGCTCAATCACAAAAGCACCTACTTCAACAACCCTAAAGACTGAACCTAACGCTCAAATCATGACAACTATCCGGGCTTCTCATTGGAACACGGATTGTTTTACATTCATCGCCATTAGATTGATCGTGTTGGGCGTTAGCTGACAAACAATTTTTATTTTTCTGCCAGCGGTAAACATTAAGCTGACTCGTGTAATAATCGGTTTATCTGTATATCATTCCTTTCTTCTTTACGTCTAAACTTGTTTACTTATGAAAATCTATCGGCTGCTTAGTCTGTTCCTCTTATTCTTTTGCTCTCGCCAGCTTCTAGCTCAAACTCCAATAGTGGGTGCATGGGAGGTTGAAAGTATCAGCACAACATCACCCGAGGGAAAAAAGACATCTGTTAATAAGACCTCTATGACGGCGATGCTGCTAATTACGCCAACTCACTTTGTTGAGGTTGCCCGGATCATCCAGAGAGATTCCTCTATATTGCGATATGCAGATTATGGTAGTTGTTCCTTAAAGGGTAACGAACTTCAACAAACTTTCCTGGTGTCTTCCAGACCGGAAATTGAAAATATAACGGTCGAAGTCACCTGGGCTGTTAAGGGAACCCACGCAACATTTTCAACCATTGCTCAAGACTCGGCTGGTAGAAAAAACATTACCGAAAAGGTTGCCAGAAAAGTCAACCTGCCGGCTCAACTCTCCGGTGAATTATT
>JASLBT010000309.1 GCA_030146445.1 Segetibacter sp.
AATTGGTCGCCACTTCGATTGCGGCCCTGTCTCTCGAAATAACTGCACCCGTTAGCGCGTAGGGAGAAGTGGTGTCGAGTAGTTCAAGGGTTTCTTCAAAATGCTCCGCGTCATAAGTATAAACCGTTAGTACCGGCCCAAAAATTTCGTCGCACATGGTCACTGATCTTGGATCTTTGGTTTCGATTACCGTAGGTTCTATAAAGTAGCCCTTTGTTTTATCACAATTGCCGCCGGCAATTACTGTAGCATTCGGATCCTTTTCAATGTCGTCGATATAGCTTTTTATCTTGTCGAAGCTTCTTTCGTCGATAATGGCGTTGATAAAGTTCGAAAAGTCTTCGACTGAACCCATCTTCATACGCTTGAGGGTTGCAACGAGCTTGGTTTTTACTTCTTCAGCGATATTCGAGGGAAGGTAAGCCCTTGATGCCGCTGAACATTTTTGTCCCTGGAACTCAAATGCACCCCTGGCGAGGGCCGTCACAACAGTATCCACATCTGCGCTTTTGTGTGCAATGACGAAGTCTTTACCACCGGTTTCACCAACGATCCGGGGGTAAGACTTGTAAAGGCCGATGTTCTCTCCTATCGTTTTCCACATGGTGTTGAATACACCTGTCGATCCGGTAAAGTGCACCCCTCCAAAATCGCGGTGAGATAAGCAAACTTTACCCAGTGTTGGACCATCTACATAAACAAGGTTGATTACCCCGGCCGGCAGACCAGCCTCAACGAGAACGCGCATGATCATCTGTGCAGAATATATCTGCGTATTGGCAGGTTTCCAGACAACAACATTTCCGCACATCGCCGCACTGCACGGCAGGTTACCCGCAATTGCCGTAAAGTTAAACGGGGTAACTGCCAGGACAAATCCTTCCAGTGCACGCCATTCTGTTCGATTGTGCATTCCTGAACTTGAAATAGGCTGTTGCTTGTAGATTTCACTCAGGAAGTGAACGTTAAAACGCAGGAAGTCGATAAATTCACAGGCGCTGTCTATCTCGGCCTGATACGCATTTTTGCTTTGACCCAACATTGTTGCTGCGTTGATGTGAAAGCGGTATTTTGTTGCCAGCAGGTCGGCTGCTTTTAAAAAGACTGCTGCTCTTTGTTCCCAGGCCATATTGCTCCATCCGGCATGCGCCTGCATTGCGGCATCAATTGCCTCGTGTATATGTTTCTCTTCACCCGCATGAAAATATCCCAGGGTGTGATCCTTTTCGTGCGGTGGGTGTATAGCCACGCGATCACCTGTTTCCACCTGCCTGCCACCGATAAACATAGGTATCTCCGTTTCGGCACTTTTTAGTTCAGCAAGCACTTTCTTAAGGGCCGCCCTCTCCTGGCTTCCCGGCGCGTATTGAAGCACCGGCTCATTTACCGGCATGGGGTAACTAAAATATCCTAGGTTCATATCGGGTAGTTTGATTTTTGGAGAGGCGAAATTAACCATTTGCTACTACAAGCATCGGGCAAGAGCGGAATATTTACCACCCTTTTAACCGCTGGTTCTTTGGTTGAATCAATACATTGAAAACAAAAGTATGCAGCCGTCTTGTATCATATTGGGGCACGGTCACCAAGGAAGATTGTGCGGGGGGAAGCAAGGGTAAAAAGGCGGCCTTGGCACAAAGGACTGTTTTTCCTGCTAAGTAAGTCGGGTTGCCTAATCATTAGCGGCGATTGCGCAAAAGTGAAAGCTCCCCATTGGTATGCCGTTAAAACGGAGCGTCGCCTCAAATGATCCTTCTTGTATTGCCGCTGGTCACCCAAAAAAATTAAAAGCGCAAACAGCAGGCACAGCACCGTTATTTTTGACCGGCTCCCCATTATGCTTCGACCGGGATCATTCAGGTTCATATTTTTCAACTATTACGCAGTCCCCTTATATTTGAAATATCCATTCATTAAAACATCCGGTATAGGCTGACTTTGAAACCAAGTGTATGAATTTTTTGCAACTTTCTTACCGGTGTATTGAGCTGTTAACGAGTGGTATAAAACAAGCACGTTTCACCCGCTCGTTTTTAAAACCCATGGTCGAGCAGCACATTTCAGCACTTAATTATACCCTTTCTGCTTCGGAAAAAAAGAAGGTGCTTTTTTATTATCCGATGTATACCATCCTGGCTTGTGCAGAAATGTACCTGGCATTAAAGGGGCGTGGACTAAACAGGGCGGAAAGAAAGCGGCTCACCCTTGTTGCGGCGATGGCTACGCTTTGCGACGACCTCATTGACGAGGATGGATGGAAACGGGAGCAAATTTTTGACCTTCTCGCCACCGATGTAAACGAGACAGGTTTATCAATGAAAGCAAGGCTGCTGCTGCGGTTGAACCAGGAATTGAAAAACATCTGGCAGGTTTCGGAGTCGTACCTTCATCAGCTGAAGATTGCCCTTGAATGGCAATCGCTGTCGGGCCGCCAATTAGATCCTTCCATTACTGTTGATGAGATCGTGAATATTTGTCGCGAAAAAAACGGGCATACGTCGTTGATGTTTGCCACCTTGCTCGATGAAAGCTGGACCACAAGTGAAAGAGCGTTCATTTACCAGTCGGCGATTGTCGGCCAGCTCACCAACGACGCTTTCGATATTTATTTTGATGTGCAAAATGGTTTAAGTACCTATATAAACCGGGCACCTTCTATCGCTGACGCAAAGAACTTTTTTCTTGAGGAATGTAAAAAACTTCACCGCCAGGTTTTGGCAACGGATAACCCCTTTTCCCATAAACTTGCCTGCATACGCCGGATGAGTTGTATGCACGCCTTTACGCTGGTTGCGTTTGATCACTTGCAGGATACGGAACGCAAATATGGCTTACCCATAAACTGGAAAAAACCCGTTCGAAGAGAGATGGTAACCGATATGGCTTTCAACAGCAACAGGTTGAAGCTGTTGCTGTATATCCGTCGGCTCAGCACGGTAAGGTAGTGAGAATTCGAGCCGTTCGTTAATGATCCGTTGCTGACTGCAGGACAAAAAAATCCGCGACCTCGCATCGGACGGCAGTCGCGGAATTTTAAGCGGGTATCAGGTTGCTGATGCTTCTTCTTTCTGCATCATCAGGTATGCCTTTATAAATCCATCAAGTTCACCGTCCATTACAGGTCCAACGTTCCCAACTTCAAAGTCGGTCCTGTGATCCTTGATCATTTTGTAAGGATGGAAAACATAACTCCGTATCTGGCTCCCCCACTCTATTTTCTTCTTGTTCGAATTCGCGGCGTTTTTTAATTCCTCCCGTTTACGCATTTCTTCTTCATACAACCGGCTTTTGAGCATTTTCATTGCTTTCTCCCGGTTTTCTCCCTGCGTCCGCGCCTGTTGGCACTCTACGATAATACCGGAAGGTTTGTGCGTGAGTCGAACCGCTGTTTCAACCTTATTTACATTTTGACCGCCGCTACCGCCGCTTCGGAAGAACGCCCATTCTACATCAGCAGGGTTTACTTCGATTTCAATGGTATCATCAATCAGGGGGTAAACATAAACACTGGCGAAGGAAGTATGCCGGCGCGCGTTGCTGTCAAACGGTGAGATCCTGACCAGGCGGTGTACCCCGCTTTCAGCTTTAAGAAAACCGTAGGCGAACGGACCATCAAATTGCAGGGTTGCACTTTTAATGCCAGCGCCATCACCTTCCTGCAGATCCAGCTCGGTCACGTTCCAACCTTGCTTCTGGCCGTACATCCTGTACATACGCAAAAGCATCTCGGCCCAGTCCTGGCTTTCGGTACCGCCGGCACCGCTGTTGATCTGCACCACCGCAGTCAGCTCATCTTCGGGTTTATTGAGTGTGCTTTTAAACTCCGCTTCTTCAATCGCCCGAACGGCCAGCTCATAATTTTCCTTTACTTCTTCTTCGGTAGCCTCACCCGCTTTCCAGAATTCAAATATAACGGCAAAGTCCTCCACCGATGATTCCACCGATTGATAGAGTTTTGTCCAGTATTCGTTGAGCTTGATCTCCTTTAAAATACCGGTGGCCCGTTCGTTATTATCCCAAAAGCCTGCTGAAAGCGAAAGCTGTTTATCGTCGTGTATCTTTGCAAGTCGGTTATCGACGTCAAAGAAACCTCCTTAGGACACCTACGCGGTCCCTCATATCTCTGATTTGTTCTTGTGTCATAGGTGGCAAATGTAGGAGATTACCGTTAATAACGGAGTTGTTTTACAATCCAAACTTGTGCGGGATACAACAGGTTGATCAACGCAGACCCCGTCGTAAGTTAATCAACGCTCTAATTTGTAGATGTGTATAACCTGGTGAATAACTCGTGGAAAAGCCATCCTCCAAAAACTTGCAACTACCTGTGTCGCGGTTGTACTTTAGTAGGGCAATTAGGAAGCAGAATATTTTAATTAGTGTTTGCGACTTAATCAAAAAGCATCAGGTAAGTTGAATACAGGCTTATGCAGGTAGCAACGAAGTACTTGATGCTTTTTCTTTTCCCATCATTCCAGTCGACCTCATTCGCACCCCGCTATTCCGGAGCGTCTTCAACATGTTGGCCGCGAGTAAAACGCTACGGGCAAACTTTATCGTTTTTAGCCATACTCTGCTACCTTAGCCGCGTATGAAAGTTACGGCCCTGCTACTTATTGTTTTGCTCTTTACCATTCGATCCGGCTTTGCCCAGGATACATCAACGCTGATCGTTAACGTGGATAGCGTTCACCCAGTGCTCCAAACCTCCTCACGTGCATTTTTACTTGGTGCCGATTCAATACTCTTTTCGCTCACGAGTAACGGTGGCTTGATCGATTCGGTTGCATATATTAATGTTCACGACGATGAAAATACCGCTGCAGAAGCGGCCATGGAACTGCTAAGGCAAAAAGGCGGAACTTTCGTTCAGTTAATCCACCAGGGCAGTCGTAACCTCCATTTTAAATTCGGTACCAAACGGTATACGGTTGATCCAAACCGCATTTACACACCTGCGGGAAGAAAGGCAACTTTAACGAGGTTTAATAGCTATGATCGTTTTGCTGCGGAAGCGGTAAAAGCATTTGCCGATACGTTCCTGCGCAACTATATTGATGGAAAAAAATTTGTTGTGGCCTTACACAACAACACTGCTGGCGGCCTATCGATCAGGAGTTATACACGCGGGCAGCCGGAGGCAAAAAATGCATCAAGGGTTTTCATCAATCCTGAGATGGATGTGGATGATTTTGTACTGACAACCAAAGCAGCTGTTTTCGAGCATATGAAAGCAAACGGCATCAACACGGTTTTACAAAGTCGCCGCCCTGTTGACGACGGATCACTTTCGGTATACGCCGCTAAAAACGGCATCGCTTATATTAACGTTGAGGCAGAGCATGGTCGTTTCGAAGAGCAACTTTATATGCTCGAATTGTTGTGCGCATTTATTCAGAACGGGTCAGATCGGCTCTGAACAAAACTGATGAGTTTGTCGCAATTAAAAACCCCGCGGTTCATCACTGCAGGGTTTTAAAAAAAGCCATAAACTCGTAAGCCGGATTTTGTTTCTAAACCATCATTTATCTGCGATGGGCATTACTGCCGCACCTGTTTCTGCCTACCCTGGACCATCGGGCGGGCCGCCCTCAAGCGATCCTATACATGGCATTTCAGCATCCAAGGTTTACCCGCCGGCATTGTTACCAATACCGGCCGTGGGCTCTTACCCCACGTTTTCACCTTTACAGGTGAGTTCTTGCGAACCCCTGCAGTAATTTTCTGTGGCACTGTCTGTTCCCCCATTGCTGAAGGACCCGGCTATTCACCGGTGGATTGCCCTGCGCTGTCCGGACTTTCCTCCCCGTTTGACCGAGGCGATGGTTCGGCTTATGACGGCGTAAAGATAAGCTAATCAAAACCGCTACGAAGCCGGCAATCAACTTATGGGCTTTTACGGCGGTGTAGACATGTTTAACATAGATTTCGCGCCATGCCTCCGGCTTCCCGGTTTAGGCAATACGTAAATTATCTAGTTTTAAAGCCTGCTAAATTACCTACATGAAAAATACCGTGTTTATCATTGCTTTGCTGGCGATGTTTGCCGCTAATGCGCAGGATCGTGAGTTTCCCGACTATCGCAGCAAAAAAGACATTTTTACCCGGGTCACCGAAAAAGAGATCCGGAACGAGGTCGCTACATTTAGCATGGGTGGCATAGAGGAGATTATAGGTAAGCTGCCACTTAAAACCCTGCCTGTGACCGGGTATGGAGCCGACTATATTTCATTTGGTGGAAACGGAATGGAAGTATTGATTAAAGCAGCACCCTTCGACCGAGCCAAACATAAGCTTAACTTCTACGAAAATAAGCACCTCATTCGCATCGATAACAAACCCTATTTCGGAGACTACGGAAAGGTGCCTAAAACTGCGATCCAGCAAGTAACTGTGATTATTGGACGGGATACCATCCAGGTGCCGCCAGCAGCATATGCCGATATTTTCAACCCAATTTTCACCTATAATGAAGGGGGCGTTAACAAGTCACACAACAGCGTTTACCTGTCGCCGGACGGTCGCCGGATCTACGTTTATATGTTAAAGCCCGAGTCCGGCGGAAGTTACGAAGTGACCTGGGTAATACAAGATAAAAAATATGTTCGCCGCGTAGTTGATTTCGGCTTCCTGCGGTAATTACCCTCGCTGCACTATTCACTTCTGTTCAATAGCTCTCAACAGGCTGTTCAGCAAAACCGGAAAAAGCTGAGCGATCAACACGCCTATCCGGGACAGCCCTATCCGGCGGGCAAGGGTGTTTAATCAGCTCAAAAATTGGTCTCAAAAATTCGCGGTAACAAATGGACAAGCTGAGAATCTTTTGGTGACCGGCAGACGATTTTCATGGCGACTTTGGTTGTGTCACTCACTTATACTCCTGGTTTTCATGGCAACTGGCTTACGACTGGATATAGTCCTGCAGGTAAGTGATCATTTCGGTTTGGCTGATGATGGTTTCGGCGACCACGTCGTTCATTGAAATGATGCCCGCCAATTCCCCATTGTGCATTACGGGGAGATATCGCAGGTTGCGGGACGAAAGCACCTGCATACAATGCGGTACACTGTCTTCCAGGTGAGCGATAGGAAAATCAGACGACATGATGTCTGCCACAGTCGTAAGGTCGGAGGACCTTCCTCTTAGTACCACCTTTCTGGAGTAGTCACGTTCGGTCATAATACCCAGAAATGTCGTGCCATCCATAACTACAACCGAACCGATGTTGCGGTCTGCCATTATTTTCAGCGCTTCAATCACGGATGTTCCCGGGGGGACCTGTAAAACGGTTTTGCCCTTTCTTGATAAGATATCAGCAACGGTTCTCATAACAGCTTGTTTTACAGGTAAGATAACCAAAAGCAGCTTTTTATCCAAAATCATTGTAGCAGACCGGGAAAGTTGCGACGAATTCCCTGCCGGAAATCCGTAACGAACCACGAATTCATAACATCGGCAAGTATCAGGCGACCGCTTATGAGCAGAATGAGAGCGCTTCTTTTACCTACTGAATGATACTGCTATCTTTATAAAATATCCGGTTAACCTTTCAATATGCAAAGCCTATATCACCGTCTGTGTATTTTTTTGGGCCTCGTGCTTTACGGTTTCGCGTGCCAAAGCGAAGATTTGCACGACGGGCTCCCCTACCCTGATGAAGCAAGCCAGAGAAGCGAACTGAAGTCCAGACCACCTTTTGCAACTGTGCGGCTGCTCGACAGCCTGCAGGTCATCACGGACCTGCGATATTTTTCGTCTGATACTTGCGAGGGCAGAAAGCCCGGCACCACGGGTCACCTGCTTGCAAGGGAACGGATAAAGTTGCGCTTCCGCGAATCGCTTGCGGATAGTTTCGGCAATTCACTTGATCAAACTTTTGTGGGAGCAGATGTCGATGGCACTGCCACCGGGATTAACGTGGTGGGATGGCTAAAGGGCAGGCGCTATCCTGACTCCTTTATCGTCGTAAGTGCCCACTATGATCACCTCGGCAAATCAACTTCCGGAACTTACTATGGTGCCGATGATAATGCAAGCGGATTGGCTTGCCTTCTTGCGCTCACAAAATATTTCCGTCAATATCCGCCTGATTACTCTGTTGTATTTGCCGCGTTTGACCGGGAGGAAGCTGGCCTGGAAGGTGCAAAGAACTTTGTTCAATCCTTTGTTGTAGCGGCAGGGCGTAAAGTGAAGATGAACCTGAATATGGATATGATTGCACGCAGTGACAAAAACGAAATATATGCAGCTGGCGTGCGGCATTACCCTGAACTGCGATACCTGGTGGAAGAAGCAAAAAGCAGCACTAAAACAGACCTTCTAATGGGCCACGACTCAGGATCGCTTCAGAACGACTGGACCAGTCAAAGTGATCATTATGCATTTCACACGCAAAGAATACCTTTTTTGTATATTGGTGTCGAGGACCATCCTGATTACCACAAAACTACTGATACTTTCGGGCGGGTGAACCTATCCAGGTATATCGAAAACTGCAACCTTGTTCTTTCAGTGCTCAGGAAGGTTCGTCCCTAACGGGGTAAGCAGGTAGAGAACATGGTGGCAATATAATTGCAAGGGGAATTTACAAATGGGATGCTTTGATTTCCCGTACGATAAATAGTAAAACCAATCGCCATGAATGTAAGAAAAGAAGATTTTCCTGTTGTGCTGCAGGCATATGAACTTGTAAACAATAAGGAGACCTTTATTGCCGAACAGGTTGTAAATAACCAGTCGGATGTTGATAATTTTAGTGCCCGTTACACCGGCAAGCTGATAAAGGCTAAACAGTGGACGAATTCGGTAAACACTCCTGC
Source organism: Segetibacter sp. (assembly GCA_030146445.1). Taxonomy (GTDB): domain Bacteria; phylum Bacteroidota; class Bacteroidia; order Chitinophagales; family Chitinophagaceae; genus Segetibacter. The sequence goes on from JASLBT010000309.1 coordinate 8,821, forward strand.
ATCTGCTAACACCGGCACAACAATCCTTCCTGAGAAAAAAAAGAAAAACAATGCTGCCGCAATAATCATCACCATCATCGTTCTTATAATAATTCTATTGGCAATAGCGTATTATACTGGTTGGCTACAACAGTATATTGATGTGCCTGAATAACCGCGGTTTAATCTCGCAACCTGCCATGAAACCCTCATGGCATTGTTGTGTATTTACCCCGGTAGTGCTTTCCACATGCTTGCCACGGAAAACGCACCCGGGTTCCAGAGGTTCACCGGGGCACATAAGCCCTCACACTGCTTTGAAAAGGTGCGGCTTCGGCTAGTGCCTGGAAGGCAAGCCTCGTGAAATGTGGGATAATCAAGTTAGCTTATTTACTTTCACGGGTTTCGCCTTTAAATAGTTGTTCCAAAGAACACTAAGAACCAGCGGGTACCGTTAATAGCGGAGAGGCAGCAAAAATTTGGTACCTGGTTGAAAACCGGTTAGTTTTTTATATATTGGTAGTGGGACGAGAATACTGGTAAAAGTGGCACGCTTTTGAAGTTTAGAATCGAGGTTAACAGGGATAAAAGATTGGAGGACCTGTTAACAACTAGAAATGAAAATATTTCGCAGGCTGCCATACTAAGGCTGATTCACAAGTATCTTTACGAATAATTAAATATAAGTAGCATACAAATTGCTATTATAACAGCAATTGATTTCTTATGAAAATAGAATTTATCAAAAACATTCAGTTTACCAAGCTGATAAAAGTGGATGGGCAGTTAAGGGAATTTAATTTCAGGAAAGTCAATGCTAAAAACGAAAGTAAGTTTACCGTAGATGTTAGTGATGACAGGGGACGTAGAATCATTTTTACAATGATTAAGGACGACGGCTCCTGGAAGATCGTGTCGCCCGATGATTTGCCGCCTTCAGTAGCAAAAAATGAGCCCATACTTCACGACATCATTGAGGAGGAACTAAAAACGGGTGGAAGCGCCACTTAACGGCAATCCGCAGAAAGTTGCCTGTCGAATATATTCCAGGCCTTTGTTAATAACTAAAACCTTTAGAAATGTCTTTGCCAACCAACAACAAAAAAGGAGATAATCCGCTAAGTAAGATGCAGAAAGCTGCAACCAAAGGTTCCAAGTTTCTCAAAACGTCTGCAAAACCTGCAGGCGCCGGTAAAAAGGTAAGATCGACCGGTGCGAATCGCGGCAGCTAACCCGATCGGATCTCTTGGATTGTGGTTTTGGTGTCGGGTTGAATACCGTAACGGGGACATTTGCTTCCGGGTTATGCGCGCATTCACGAGGTAAATACATTACGTAGCCTTTAACATGAAAAAACCCCTGTTGTTGCAGGGGTTTTTTCATGTTAGGTCAGGATTGAACCAAAAAGTAAGGCGCCAGGTTGTACCATCGGGTTGTTGTCGAAAGTGTAAGCGTTTTCTTTTTGTCATAAACGTAGCTCCAACCGTGGCTGGTCTTCCAGGCTTGAAAATACCTTATTCGTTAGACAGTCCGAGATCCCGGCCTTTCATAACCGCCGGCACCCCGCCAACTATCCAACGCGCCGGCTTTTCACCTTTTAATAACCAGTCAAAAAACTGTTGTTCCCTGATTGAGATGTCCTTACGGTTTTTTCTCTCTACGAGGTTATGTGCCTCGCCGTTATAATTGAGCAACCAAACGGGCTTGCCCAGCCTCTTTAAACCCGTAAATAATTCTATTCCCTGGTACCAGGGCACAGCATCATCAGCATCGTTGGCCATGATTACCAGCGGGGTCTTCACCTTTGGCAATTGAAACAAGGGTGAGTTTTGAATATAGAGTTCTGGTTTTTCCCACAAGGTTGCACCAATCCGGCTTTGTGTTTTTTCGTACTGAAACTGACGGTTGAGCCCTGTTCCCCAGCGCATGCCACCGTAGGCACTGGTCATATTGGCAACCGGCGCTCCTGCCCATGCTGCTGCATACAGGTTCGTTCGGGTAATCAGGTAAGCGATCTGGTATCCGCCCCAACTTTGACCTTGCAAGCCGATTTTGGTACTATCAATAAAGCCCTTTTTGATAAGGGCGCGTGTACCACTCACAATGTGGTCGTATGCACTCTGTCCGGGGTAACCGGTTTTATACCAGATGTCGGGTACGAATACAACATAACCCCGGCTCACAAAAAAAGGAATATTCAATCGGCTCGGTGTAGGCGCCGGAGCAATATAATTGTGTAGGGTTTGGTTACTTCGTTCGTAAAAGTAAACCAGCATCGGGTATGTCTTCTTGGGGTCGAAATTTTCAGGCTTATACAATACCCCTTCGGTTAATTTACCGGTGTATGCTTTCCAGGTAAAGAGTTCAGAAGTGCCCCAGAGATATCCTGATTGCTGCGGATTGCTTTTAGCTAGCAATTTTGGTTGGATCTGAGGAGTAGCCGACTGAGCACCTGTCTGAACCGTTAGGGTATACAGCGCTGTTGGCTCTTCGAAAGTTTCCCGCGAATAAACAATTACGTCGGCAGCTTTTGCTTTGATAATGTTGGCAACATTTACCGGGGCTTTGTAAATGATCTCAGGCAGGCCTTTTTTGCCCAACGGTAATTTGGCAATACCGCCACTTTTGTCTTTTTCGTCTAACAACTCAAAATATAGGGTTTGCGAAAACCGCAGGAACTTTTCTTCGCGGTCAAGGTTTACCACACGGTAGCGGGTTTTGCTCTTTCTCCCCACGCCACCTGTAATACAAAGCGGCTCAATCTTGTTTTCGGGATCGACCTGCCATACGTCGTAGCGATCGTTGATCAGCACCGCCCTGTCATCTTCCATCCACTTGACGATCCCATATGGATTTGGATCATCTGGTACGTCGTTCTCTTCGTCGTAAAGCGGAGTTTTAATCTGTTTAGCAACGGGTGAAATCTTTTTTGTACTTGCATTGTAAACGAAATACTGCTTTTGCCTGTCGTCGTACATCAGGAGGTATTTTCCGGTGTAGGAGGGGTAGATGTTTCCCTTAAACTCGTTTTTAATTTCGTTTGCCCATCCGGTTGCCGGATCGATATGAAAGATCTTCTTCACGGTAAAGCCCTGCCACTGCATAGCCGCACGCAGCCCGGAATCCGATGCACCATAGAAGTGATCGCCGTCACCTTCGTTTGTTGCGTAAATGGGGTTGATCCACTCGTTTGCAAGCTGTACAACCTGCTTTTTATCCCAATCCCACATCGCCGTAAAGCTTCTTTTTTCTTCTACCTCCCTGTTCTTCAATTGTTGTGGTTGAAGATAATCGTCTTTATAATTCCAGATATCCAGGTCTACCTTGTCAATATCTGCTATGGTGGTATCTTTTGGCGCCATGATCGGTGCCGTACCAAACATCAGTCGTTTTCCGCTCTTGCTGAAACTCAAAGTACCGTTTTCGCTAATTGACCACCCTTTTTTGACACCGGCCGTCATCCGATCAGCGAGGTGTATGGCACTATCACTGCCAGCTTTGTAATACCATAATTTATAGAATTTTTGAAGTGCTTTGCCGGCACTGTCGCGTTCAGCAACAAAAGCCACCTGTTTGCCTTCATCGTCGAGCGTATAACCTTTTGCATCGTTGAAACCCATAGAAATCACCTTAGCATTTTGACCCGGAAGATCCATCAGGTAAACCGAAGGCTTGCTGTTCGAATCTTTCCGTGGGGCAGCGGTTTCATAAAGAATCGCCTTACCTTTTTTACTGAAGAAGTATTCGGTAACGTTTCCGATTGTCTTTTCCTCCCCCGTTTCAAGGTTTTTTAGAACCAGGTCTGAACCTTCATCTTTTTTCTTGTCGGTTGTCGCCGGCTCATCGGCATCGCGCAAATTCGTGCCCGCATGTCCATCCTTAGCTAATGATGAGGAGTCCTTCTTGTCGCGCTCAGTTGGCTTTTCATAGGAAAAAGCCATCCAACCTGACGCATTTTCCGGAATTTTAAAGGTCTTCACTCTTGGATAAAGCTTAGAAGTGTTCTCGCCGAGCTTTAAAAGTCCAAGGCTGTCTTTTGGCATTTCATCTGCTTTCTTTTTCCTGATCCGGGCCTCACGGGTTTCTTTAAACCATGGTTTGATTTTATACACGACGTATTTGTTGTCGTCGGTTATTACTGCATTATACCCGCGGGCTATTTCCGCAACTTTCTTCCCGCTCGTTTCCTGGATGATCAACCTGCCGTCGCCTTCCTGTGGGTTGATCGCATAAACTACGTATCTGCCGTCGTTGCTAACCAGCTTTTCACCAAAACTTTCCCACTGGTCGTAAACGGAATGGTCCAGTGGCTTTTTGTTTTGCGCAACTAAGAACAGTGGAACTAACAGGAATAACAACGTAGTCGTTTTCGTCATCGTGTGGTTTTTGAATTGATCACAAGTTATCGAACTAAATTAATCACCGGATCAAAAATGCGGGTAAAGGGGGTTTCTGTAGAGTGGAAATGCTCAAAACTCTCCTTAAAATGTCGGCAGTGGACACATTAACTTTCTTGACATGTTATCTCCATCGCTAAAGTCGAATATCGCGCTTTCATTTCGCCGATTTCGGCTCTCCCTTCGCCCGCCTACCAGTGCGATAAACCCCGGATTTGAGCCGTTAAAGGCGGTGTCGATCTTCGATGACTTGGTGGTTAACCGAAGTTGACAGACATTGTACCAGAATAAAAATCATGGAACCCATAATCCGGATCTCAGCGTTGCAAAAAAGCT
>JASLBT010000337.1 GCA_030146445.1 Segetibacter sp.
CTGCCCGACAGCACCGCCACTGTTTAGTACCCGATATTTATCCAAAGCAAGTGGTAAAACGCCGTAGCTTATTTTCGAAACATCAAGTTTTCCGATTCGGGCCCATTCATTAAGTGTTTGGACATCCTCCATAAACACTTCGAATTCAAAGTTACCGGTATCAATGAGTTTGTTTACCAGTGCGTCGAAGATGAAGGTATCGTTCGGACAAGGGCTAAATCCCAGTGTAAGTTTCATCTTGTTTTTTTAAATCAGTTAAATCCAGGCGATCAAGGAAGCCGACTACCTGAGACGTAAGGTTCCTTAATGCAACCGGAATATTCCAATGTTGTTTATCGCGTTGGCCCACCAGGTTGCTAACGCTTCTAAACTGCAGGAATGGGGTTTTTGTTTGAAGACAGGTATAATGGAGTGCGGCGCCTTCCATACTTTCCACAAAAGCGCCGTACATAGTCGAAAGGTGATGAATTCTTTCCGGTTGTGTGCTTATCTCGTTTATCGTTACCCCATGTACAACCGGTAAACCTGGTAGATGAAACCGTTTCATCCAGGGATTTAGCAGCCCCCCGTCAATAAACGGGAACGAGTCTTTTGCTTCCAGACCCATTTGAAAGGTATTATTAAATCTACCGTTTTCGTAAACGCCCAGGTCGCCGACATATTCCAGGTCAACGGCCACAACCGTTCCTACCGGCGTATCTGGGTCAAAAGCACCCGCAATACCAACCTGTATGACCAGGTCAGGTGATTCGTCGAAAATCAAGCGGGTTAAGTTGAAGCAGGTTGCCATCATTCCAATGCCTGTGGTTTTATAGCAGGTACTTATTGAGGGGCTGTTTACCGCTTGACTGTCGAAGTGATCTTTAATGGCGCTCATCTCGGGCGATGTTGCAGCAGTTACGAAAACTTTCATGTTGCAAAAGTCGTGGATCTTCATTCGTTTGCGACTGTTTGCTGTTTTTAAGAACCAATATTTTGAAATTCGTAGGCCGGCTGGATCATCTTGCCGGCTTTCGTTCACCCGATGTGTGTCTTAGCCTTAACGTTTCAAATACTACCTTTGCGGAAATTTCGAATAGAAGAATGGTGTACCTGACGCGACTAGAGCATTTTAATGCAGCACATAAACTTTATAACCCTCGCTGGAGTCGTGAAAAAAATGATGAAGTTTTTGGTGTATGCGCAAATGAGAATTGGCACGGTCATAATTTCGACCTGTATGTTACCATTAAAGGCGAAACTGATCCTGATACAGGTTTCTTGTTCGACGCAAAAAAACTCAGTAAACTTATCAAAGAGCATGTGGTAAACAAGCTGGATCATAAAAACCTGAATGTTGATGTTCCGTTTCTTGCGGACAAGATATGCAGTACAGAAAACCTCGCCGTAGCGATCTGGCTGCAGTTACAACCTAATCTTCCCGCACATGTTCAACTACATTGTATAAAACTTTATGAGACGCCGCGCATTTACGTTGAGTATTTTGGGTAGTGCCGAACAATATTGAATTATCATCGTTTAAAGACTGATTATGAAAAGGGTATCCGTATTTCGGAAGGAACATTTCAACGCTGCACACCGCCTCAATAATCCCAACTGGGATGCTGAACTCAACGAACGCGTGTTTGGCAAATGCAATAACCCGAGCTATCACGGTCATAACTATGAGTTGATCGTAAAGGTCACCGGAGAGCCGGATGCCGAGACCGGTTATGTGATTGATTTAAAGTTATTGAGCGACATGATTGAAGAAAGTGTGCTTAATAGATTTGATCACAAAAATTTAAACCTGGATACGGCAGAATTCAAAGACGTAAACCCTTCTGCTGAAAACATAGCAATTGCGATATATGATATTCTCCGGAAACAGGTAGACAGCAAACTTGATCTACAGGTAAGACTATACGAAACCGAAAGAAACTTCGTAGAGTACCCCGCCCTGTAATTCCCTACTTTTAAAGCAACGAATAATTGGTGTACAATGGCTTATAGAAAATTTGAGGAGTATGACCAGGACGTCACCTTGCAACTGGCGGAAAACTACCGGAACAGTATCGCTTTACTTGGCGAGGATCCGGATCGCGAAGGACTTGTAAAAACACCCGAACGGATTGCTAAGGCAATGCAGTTTTTAACCCAGGGATATCAATCAGACGCAAGGGCTATTCTGAATTCTGCCAAATTCCATGAGGATGTTAGTGAAATGATTATAGTTAAGGACATCGAACTGTACAGCATGTGTGAGCACCATATGCTCCCGTTTTATGGTAAGGCTCACGTGGCCTACATTCCCAATGGCTGGATCACCGGGTTAAGCAAACTGGCAAGAGTTGTTGATGTGTACAGCCGGCGTTTGCAGGTGCAGGAACGCCTCACTACCCAAATACTCGACGCAATTAAAGATACACTCAACCCTCTGGGTGTTGCTGTGATCATAGAAGCATCGCACCTGTGTATGATGATGCGTGGCGTTCAAAAGCAAAACTCGGTAACCACCACCTCCGCTTTCTCCGGTGAATTCGAGAAGTCCCCAACCAGGAGCGAATTTCTAAAGCTGGTAGGCTCTCACCTGAGTTGATTTGGAGATCGAGGTGGATATTCAGGTGTTCGGGTACCAGCATCAAGGTATACGGTTTGGCTGCTAAGGGGTTTGGTAGTTAGCTCAGCAAGAATGTAACATTTGGTATTCATCAACCGCGTTCGATTTCTCCAGGGTGTTCAGCCTAACTCCGGTCAAGCTTTCGTCAGCCCTGGATCTCAATATGCTGCAAAAAGCACAGCTGCTGGCATTTCACAGAATGAGAATCAGACATTCATGTACTTCAAGGCTTGCGCTGCAACTGCTTGTGAGGGCAGTGTTGACATGATGTGCTGCGGGGCACAGTTTACAAAAGGAGCGGGAAGCCTTGGCTTTCATTTTCCTATTTTCGTGCAAAATAACATTGCATGAAACACGCCTATCTTTTTCCCGGACAGGGCAGCCAGTTCCCAGGTATGGGAAAGGCTTTGTACGAAAACCATGAAGCATCCAGAAGACTGCTTGACCAGGCTGATCAAATCCTTGGGTTTCGTATTTCCGAAGTCATGTTTAACGGCAGCGAAGAAGATCTAAAGCAAACCAACGTTACCCAACCTGCGGTGTTTCTGCATTCCATCATGGCGTTTGTTACCATTAATGAGCCCAGTCCTGATATGGTAGCGGGGCATTCTCTTGGCGAGTTTTCTGCCCTTGTTGCCAATGGTACAATCAGCTTCGAAGACGGATTGAAGCTGGTGAGCATAAGAGCCAGGGCCATGCAGGGTGCTTGCGAGCAGGTTCCTTCGACGATGGCCGCTGTACTCGGGTTGAGCGATGAAGTGGTAGAACGGATAGCACGTGAAGTTAGTGAACAGACCGGTGAAGTGGTTGTACCCGCCAATTACAACTGCCCCGGCCAACTGGTTATCAGCGGCTCCATAAAAGGTGTGGAAGCAGCCTGTGCAAAGATGAAAGAAGCAGGTGCAAAACGTGCCCTGGTGTTACCTGTTGGCGGCGCCTTTCACAGTCCTTTGATGGCTCCAGCCAGGGATGAACTGGAACGGGCAATAAGAAGTACTAATTTTACTTCGCCCGCCTGCCCCGTTTATCAAAATGTAATGGCGACGGGGGTAGCTGATCCGGAAGAAATCAAGAATAATTTGATCGCGCAACTTACCGGACCGGTCCGGTGGACCCAGACGATATTGGCGATGGTGCAAGATGGCGCCGGACGCTTTACCGAGGTGGGCCCGGGAAAAGTTTTACAGGGTCTTGCAACGAAAATTTTTAAAGAAGCGGTTGTAGCCGGTATCAGCTAGTTGCTTGTAAAACAATCGGAGCAGTAAAGTTGCCTCCAATGGCGCCACTTTACTTGTGGCTATATGTAGAACCCCTCGTTACGTGTTTAAACTTTCTGTTTAGAATTTTGTAGCTGATAAATGCTGCTGAACGAACGATCAATCCTAATCTTCATAAAATTTCTGGTCTGAGCGTTGTTAATGGTATGTTAAAGCATTAAATTGAGTAGGAATCAGGCGGTGGTAAAGTGCTCCAAGATGATGCATCCGATACCCGGTGACAGGGAATAGTCAACATTAATAAACAACAGTTTACAGCAGCCTTACTTTTACAAGTACACCATTGGAGAACCGTCTTAACTAGCGGATGTGGAAGGATACATTGTTAGCAACCAGCCATCAACCCAGAATTATTTAAAGTCATGGAACCGCAATCGCTTGAAATTCGTATATGATTGCGGTTAGTTTGCAAATCGCTTTAACAGGGCCGAATAAGTTGATTTTTGGCAGTATGAAGTAGCGATCGCCATAGCGACGCAGCGTCAGATCATCGTATACTTAGGATGATGGTTTGCGGCAGATTACATGTGGCCAGGAAGGATAAACTATTTACTACAATGCAACCTTATCCGGCAATGCTACGATCATTGCCAGACGATCCTGGCTACGGCCGGAGAATAAGCCTTTGAATGGATGCATCAAAGGCAAAAACAAATAAACTGCAGAAGTTTACTGATGTTTTAACGCCAGAGATGCCCTACGGGGGAAATAAAATATTAGGTACCGTACTAGCGCAGGTTTATAATGCACACGAGAAGCGCACAGTAGAAGCCGGCTGAGAAGCCGTTTTTTTTATTCAATAATTTACGACTAGTTTAATGGGCGATGGCCATCGACGTGTTCTTGCAAAAAATTGTGCGGAACGGGTTCGACGTTCACGGTGCAATTGATCCACTCTGCGTCGAATGAAGCGGAGAGTTTTTTATAAAAGTTTATTGCGGGTTCGTTCCATTCCAATACCTGCCAGGAAATGGCTTTGAATCCTTTTGATGCCGCTTCAGCAAATAATTGATCGAATAACCTTTTACCCAATCCCTTTCCGCGCATTTGTTCTGTTACGATGAGGTCCTCCAGGTACATTCGTTGGCCCTTCCATGTGCTGAACCGAATATAGTACAAGGCAAATCCTTCGACGACGCCATTAACCTCTGCAACAAATGCCCACCAGACTGGCTTATTGCCAAACCCGCTCTCTTCGAAATGGTTGGGAGCGATCGTCACTTCATCCGGGGCCCGTTCATAGAGCGCCAATTCCCTTATAAGTTCAAGTAAACGGCCACAGTCACTTCTTTCTGCTCTTCTGATTACCACATGATCCATGCTGATAGGTTTAGATAGTGCGCAAAGCCTGGTCAATATCATTTAAAATATCGGGAAGGTTTTCAATTCCAACACTCATACGGATCAGGCCATCCGTAATTCCATACTTTTCGCGGTGCTCTTTTGCGACTCCATAGTGTGTCATGGAAGCCGGATGTGATACAAGGGTGTCGACGGTTCCCAGTGAAACGGCGCGTACACACATTTTTAGCTTATCGATGAAGTTCTTTCCTGACTCAATACCGCCCTTCAGCTCAAAACTCAGCATTGCGCCTGGATGGTTCATTTGCTTTTTAGCTGTCAGAAAATCAGGGTGGGAGGGCAATCCATTATAGTTCACTTTTTCTACGTTGGGGTGTTGGTCCAGAAAAGTAGCTGCTTCCATGGCATTGCTGCAATGCCTTTCCATTCGTACCTCAAGGGTTTTCATGCCCTGTAATAGCAGGAAAGCGTCAAATGGATTACTGTTCCCTCCTAATAAGCGGTGCCATTTGGTGGCCCTGGTGTTCATAAATTCAATATCTCTTCCCAACAACACGCCGCCGATTGCCGTGCCGTGCCCATTCAGAAATTTAGTAGTGGAATGGAAAACAAAGTCGACACCGTACTTAAATGGCTGCTGCAAATACGGGGTAGCAAAAGTATTGTCCACAGTTACCAGGGTGCCATACTGCTTTGCAATCCTGGCGACCTGTTCAATATCAACACATTGTATTGTAGGATTTGCCGGTGTTTCGATGTGTACGATCCTGATACCAGGATTATTCTTGAGTGTTTGTTCGGTCAGTTCAAGGTCGCGGAGATCAACAATTATTGTTTCAACACCTGTCTGGTTCAGTACTTTCAGCATCAGTTCCTGGGTGCCGCCGTATAGCGAGTAGTGGCTTAGTATCTTATCGCCGGGCTTTAAGTTAGCCATAAACATGGTGGTCATTGCTGCCTGTCCGCTGGCGTGTAAAATTGCTTTTACTTGCAGGGGTTCACCGTTGAGGTCTTTGAGATTGAAGCACTCCAGTGCGGCAATCACTTTTTCCGCATCGGTGAAGGTAGGGTTGCCCCAACGGCTATAGATATAACCCTCCTGTTGCCCGTCGAACCGCTCCATGCCTTGCTGTGCGGTATCAAAGGTGAAGGTAGACGTTGCATAGATCGGCGTGATGTGTGCAGAATTCGGGTGCTTGTTTTCATTACCATGAATGGATATTGAACTAAATCCGGTAAACGGAGGTGTCTTTACTGGCATACCTAATAATTAGATGACTGTTTATAAACTTTCAAAATGTAGAATATTCTGATCCTGCACGAAAAAACCAAAAATAGCTGATTTGTTTCCAGCAGAAGCAGAACCAACAATGCAAAACACATTCCTTAGAAGTAAGTTGTATAAATTGCCGGTGATACAAGCACCGGGCGATAGCGAATGACTTTAATGACGACAAATCGCTGAGTAAAAAAAGCTGAAGCAGCAAGCAGTATACAATGTTTGCGCAAATGAGAAATTACTGAAACACCCGCCTGGCCAGCCTGAAGAAAGTTTATAAGCCTCCTCGCGTTTCCATTCGCTTTATAAACTATCCTGCACATGTGGACTGCCAAAGCATGTGGTGGCAGTGAATAAAATTATGAAAGAACAGATGGTTCAAGGGATTTTTCAAAACAACGATTTCGAGGAAACGGTGAAAATCATGCAGCGTCAATCTGATGATTGGCTGTAGTGGATCGAAAATGCTTCTGAACTGGCCATTAAACGTTTGTGGCTACCGGAACAACAGATAAGAACAACTCAAGCAACCGGTTTGGCAGGTGCTGCAGGTTTCAACCATGGAATCTGTCAGCCAGGCGAAATGGTAAATATGTTTCGCCAACTATCGCATAAAAGATCAAGCCCGCCCGGCTGACCCGAGTCGGACGGGGCCGTATAAAAAAGGGCTAAAACTTTCTTTCCAGCTGCTACAGCTCAGAAGCGAACGCCCGGTACGTACCGCTGTTTGAGCCAACAATGGTGAACGGCATCAAATGAAACCGATCATTTGGCTGCTTAACGCACATCTTCAAAGGAAAGTTC
>JASLBT010000378.1 GCA_030146445.1 Segetibacter sp.
AAACTTGGAAAAATAAAGCCGGAACACCTGAAAAGCGTTGGCTACACCTACAACGCCGGTACAGATAAATGGGCGATCGGAGATGCTGCTGCGGATTATATATTCACCGGTAACCAGCTCATCGATTTTGCACTCCCAGGAACCCTCCGGGTACTTGTATATCCGGCAACATGGCAGCAGGCACTTAGCAGCACCAGCGAGGTAAACGATCCTGGTACCACCTACTTTCCCCTCTTCGACGATGGAGGCTTTATCCAGGCCGACCTGAGGAGTGCCGTGCTCAACTTTGTAATGGTCGACTGCTTCAGCGACAACACTACCATAAACGACTTTACCCACCTGGATGAACTTGCCAACGATCCTACCGTTGTCCTTTGCCTCAGCAGCAAACAAAAACATGCAATGGCGGCCGTTCGCCGGATGTTTATGGAATTAATGCTTCGCAATATTTCGAACCCGGCCGTAATCATATGCGACAGCTATTGGAAAACTGCAGATGAACACCTCATACACTTCGCCACCGAATGTGGCGCCCTGCTCTTAGACGGTATGGGCGACGGCATTTGCCTCGGGATGACCGCCGATGCTTACAAAGCGGCAAACACCATAGCCACAGGCAGAACGTATTCGAATAACAAATCGACCGAGCAATTCATTAACAATACGGCGTTCACAATCTTACAGGCTACCCGTACGCGTATCTCGAAAACCGAGTACATCTCCTGCCCATCATGTGGGCGTACCTTGTTCGACCTGCAGGAAACGACGGCTAAAATAAGGTCGGTAACCAACCATCTCAAAGGGGTGAAGATCGCAATTATGGGGTGTATCGTAAATGGTCCGGGTGAAATGGCCGATGCTGATTTTGGTTATGTTGGTAGCGGGGTTGGAAAGATTACATTATACCGCGGAAAAGAGGTGGTGAAAAGAAATATCGACAGTGATATTGCCGTGTCTGAGCTTATCCTCTTATTAAAAGAAAGTGATGCCTGGGTTGAACCCTCAATAGCAGTAAACGAACCTGCATCGGTGGCTGCAGGCTGAAGAAAGTTTTACAATAAAAGCTATCATCGTCTTCCGTATATCGGCAGATGAATAAGGCCAATATCTTGCAGGAGTAAGCTGTTTGCAAAACAGGTTCAATCCCATCCTGAACAGTTTTTTTTCCCCCGGGTTTGTAGCTGGTAATGTCTGTAGTTTAGCTGCGCACTGCCGTACAAGTGTGCGACGCAACGGCTGTCACGGAACCATCCTGCCGCCGGGTCCAAAAAAAACCTTCTCCTGTTATCCGGTAGTTTCCCATTGAGGTGAGATGCAAATGCAGGTAACATATTGCAAGTCCGTGTAAAAACTAGGAATATCTTTACAGCTATACCAGAAAGGTTGTAATTAAAACAATTTGTAACGATGCAGACCGACTTCTTAGTAATTGGCTCGGGAATAGCCGGCTTAACCTATGCGTTGAAAGTAGCCGAGGCTATGCCGGCGCACAAAGTTACCATCATTACAAAAGCCCAGTCTGACGAGACCAACACGAAATACGCCCAGGGCGGGATTGCCGGTGTTTGGGACGACCTGACAGACAGTTTTAACAAGCACATCGACGACACCATGATAGCCGGGGACGGGCTTTGCAACCGGCGCACCGTGGAAATTGTTGTAAAGGAAGGACCCCAGCGGATTCGGGAAATAATTGAATGGGGTGCTCAATTTGACAAAGATCCTGATGGCGATTATTCGCTCGGGAAGGAAGGTGGGCACAGCGTAAACAGGATACTGCACCACAAAGACGTTACGGGCAAAGAAATGGAAAGGGCATTGTTGCACAAGATCCAAACTATGCGCAACATAGAGCTTATCAACCACTGGTTCGTAGTTGATATAATAACCCAACACCACCTCGGCTACCTCGTAACAAAGGCCACCCCCGACATTGAATGTTATGGCGTTTATGTGTTAAACCTGCAAACAAATGAGATCGAGAAGATCATCTCGAAGGTTACGGTGCTTGCAACGGGTGGAAATGGCCAGGTTTACAGAACGACTACTAACCCCACAATAGCCACCGGGGATGGTGTTGCGATGGTATACCGTGCAAAAGGCAGGATTGAGAACATGGAGTTTATCCAGTTTCACCCGACAGCCCTTTACGAACCGGGGATATCACCGTCTTTCCTGATCACTGAAGCAGTACGTGGCGACGGAGGTATTCTTCGAAACCGCCAGGGTGAAGCATTTATGGAGCGTTATGATCCACGGAGGGACCTCGCCCCGCGCGACATTGTGGCCCGCGCAATTGACAGTGAGATGAAAAAGAACGGTACGGAACACGTATTTCTCGACTGCCGGCATATGGATCAGCAAAAGTTCGTTCACCACTTTCCCAATATCTATGCAAAGTGCCTGGGCATCGGTATCGACGTGATGAAACATATGATACCTGTTGCTCCTGCCGCCCACTATAGCTGCGGAGGCATAAAAACGGATGAGATGGGCAGAACTTCGATCAATAATCTTTATGCCTGCGGCGAATGCGCCAGTACGGGGCTGCATGGTGCCAACCGGCTTGCCAGTAACAGCTTGCTGGAGGCCATGGTATTCGGACATCGTTGCTACCTCGATAGCGTAGAAAAGGTTCAAAAGCTATCTTTTCGTGAAGGTATACCCGACTGGAACGACGTAGGCACAAATGATCCGAAAGAACTGATCCTGATCACTCAAAGCCTTAAAGAACTACAACAGGTAATGAGCGATTACGTGGGAATTGTAAGAACTGACGTGCGCCTCGAACGTGCTATGAAACGGCTGGATCTGCTGTTTAACGAAACTGAAGAACTGTATCGTAACACCCGGCTCTCGTCGTACCTACTTGAGTTACGCAACCTGATCACCGTTGGCTACCTGATTGTGAAAGGTGCCGACTTTAGAAAAGAGAGCAGGGGTTTGCACTACAACACAGATCACCCAAATAAAAGCGAGCTGGTTGAAAACATCATTCTATAGGCGATGATTCAGGTACGCTAGCCCCAAGGATCTAATATTTATATCTTAAAATGCTTTACTACTTCCTTTACCTGCTTTCGCTACTGCCGTGGAGGGTACTATACTTTTTCAGCGACGGCTTATATGGGCTGATATACTACGTGTTCGGCTACCGGAAGAAAGTAGTAATGGACAACCTTGCCACCGCCTTCCCTGAAAAGACCGAAAGCGAACGCACGAGGATCGCGAAAGATTTTTACCACAACTTCATTGATTCATTTTTTGAGACTATTAAGTTCCTGTCCCTTTCCGACAAGGATTTTTCGAAACGCATTAGTGGCAATTTCGACCTGCTCAACCGTTTGTACGACACCGGACAAAATGTTCAGCTTAACTCCGCACACTTCTTCAACATTGAATACCTTAACTGGGGGATCCCGAAATACAGCCGCTACCCTTTTCTCGGCGTGTATATGCCTGTAAAGAACGAAGCAGTTAACAAAATCATTCTCGACATGCGCCGTAAGTACAACTCGATAATGATCTCAGCAGGGGAATTCAAGTCAACCTTCCACACCTATGCAAAAGGCAGGTATGCGCTGGGGTTA
>JASLBT010000379.1 GCA_030146445.1 Segetibacter sp.
CGGCAGAACCGGGGCCAACGGAAATAAGGTTTGCATGTATCCCGGCTATATAAAAGTGTACCATTCCCGCGGCGGTATTGCAACCGTCGCGCCGCTAACGCAATCAGGCTCTGGTTTAGTGGTCGTGCGGGCTCACGAACTCTTGCAATTGAGGCAAGTAACTCCGGGATGCTGAAAAAACGTATGCGGAAAATGCCTGGGGATATTTGTATATTAGTCTTTATTCAATACCAAAACCGCTGTTTCGAAATGAACATTTTTATCAGCTACCGCCGGCACGATACAGCCGGGGAAGCAGGAAGATTAGTTGACTCGTTGAAACAACACTTTTCAGACGAAGAGATATTTATCGATATCGATACTATTCAACCGGGCCTCGACTTTACAGAAGTGATCTCCGAGTCGCTGAAGAAATGTGATGTTCTGCTGGCGTTAATCGGTCCGGGATGGCTCGCCAGGAATGCAGAAGGCAAACGACGTATTGATAACCCGGACGATTTCATCCGGCTGGAGATAGCAGAAGCGCTCAAACGCAACATACGCGTAATTCCGGTGCTGGTAGATAATGCCGAGCTTCCTGAAGCAGCTGACCTTCCCCCGGATTTAAAGGGTTTGATCAGGCGACAGGCTTATGAGGTCAGCAACAAGCGATGGAGATTTGATGTTGAAGAATTGGTGAAGAGCTTAAAGAAGGGTCAGGCCCAAAGCGGCGATTCACGGACGGTTTCAAATGCCGGAACTGCCCCGCAGCGACAGGAACCAATGATGGCTCAACCCCCGGAACAAATTCAATCCCGGCAACAGAGCCCACCCAGGCCGCCGGTGAACCAGGTTGCGACAATGCCAAAAAACTGGTTAGTAGAGTCCATCCTGGCAACAATAGTCTGTTGCCTGCCTTTGGGGATTATGGGGATTATTAATGCAACAAAGGTGAATACCCTGTACGCTTCCGGCGATTACAATGGAGCCAGAAAGGCTTCCCAGGATGCCGCGAAGTGGACGAAAATAGCCGCCGTATCGGGTGTTATAGTATATGGTCTCTACTTTTTGATGGTGCTGGTTTTTGGAGATTTTTACGGCTATTGATTCCTGTACGGAAACTTATGAGCAGCTTGCTGGTGAGCCCTGGCGAAACCCGCCCCGCTGGAGACTGCCGTAACCCGCCGGCAGCCAAAGCCACACCAGGGAGTCTTTATGCCCGCTACAATAAAGGTTTTCTGTCGTTAGTTTTGCCAGGCCAGCTATTCACCGGTTACTTGGCTTTATCGTACTAGCTTCTTTATGATCTCGGGTGAATCTCCAACATAACCTGTGCAGCAAACTGCTACCTCCTTATCAGCGGTGCTGCGTAATATCAAACAGGTCCGCAATGCGCCGTAACTCCGGCTAAGTGGCGCAGTTTTTTAAGTGTTTAGTTTGTATACTCACTGCGTGCCTGGCATCGTCAGTGTGGGGGCAAGAAGCGGGGTCGTTTTTTGTTAAACAGCATCAAACCATGAGTTTAAACCAAAAGGATGGTTATTTTATCTCGAAAGGAATTGATGATTTCTTTTCCGGCGTTTATCGGGGAGGGGCATTTACGCTCCGCTTCTTCAAGGAAGCTTTTATGCCACCGTTTGAGTTTAAGGAAATCGTAAAGCAGTGCTACGAGGTGGGTTATCGTTCTCTATCATTGATTACCCTTACTGGTTTTGTTACAGGATTTGTGTTTACAAAACAATCAAGGCCATCACTCGCCGAATTTGGTGCCACCTCGTGGTTGCCATCGCTGGTGGCCATTGCGATCATCAGGGCACTGGCACCATTGGTCACCGCTCTGATCGCAGCAGGTAAAGTAGGTTCGAATATCGGCGCCGAACTGGGATCAATGAAGGTGACCGAACAGATCGACGCAATGGAAGTATCGGCAATAAACCCGTTTAAATTTCTTGTGGTTAGCCGGGTGATTGCTACTACCATAACTATTCCTATATTGATGTGCTACACCGGAATGGTTGGAATGCTCGGCGCATTTTTAAACGTAAATCAAAATGAGCAAACCAGCTTTGTCTCTTTTTTTCAACAGGCCTTTACCAACATCACGTTCCTTGACATTTTCTCGTCGCTGGCGAAAGCAATCGTATTTGGCTTTACAATTGGGATCATTGGTTGCTACAAGGGATTTCATGCCACCCAGGGAACGGAAGGAGTAGGCCGGGCGGCCAATGCTTCGGTGGTGCTTTCGATGTTTTTAATATTTGTTGAAGAAATGCTCATTGTTCAGGTAACCAATAATATAAGGGGCTAACATGATCGATCAAATACAGCCCGTTAACAACAAGCCAGACCGGGTGATTTCAATTGATAACCTATACAAATCATTTGGTAGCAAACATGTTTTAAAAGGTGTGAACCTGGAGGTATACAAAGGTGAAAACGTGGTTGTACTAGGGCGCTCCGGCACCGGCAAATCTGTATTGATCAAAATCATAACCGGATTGTTGAAGCAGGATAGCGGCTCATTAAATGTGTTGGGATATGAAGTTGAGCGGTTAAGTGGAAAGGAATTACAGGAGCTGCGACTTAAGATTGGTTTTTCGTTTCAGAACAGTGCACTTTATGATAGCATGACCGTCGGGGAAAACCTTGAATTTCCCCTGGTGCGGAACTCCAAACACCTTAGCCGAAAAGAAATCGACAGTGCAGTGCAAAGCGTATTGAATGCGGTGGGCTTAAGCGAAACAATTGCCCAGATGCCGTCGGAGTTATCCGGCGGGCAACGAAAGCGAATAGGTATTGCCCGCACCCTTATACTGCAACCCGAGATCATGTTGTACGATGAACCTACGGCGGGGCTCGATCCGATTACCTGTATCGAAATCAACAATCTCATCAACCAGGTAAAGGAACAATACAACACCAGTTCAATCATTATTACCCACGACCTCACCTGTGCAAAAACAACGGGGGACCGGGTAGCGATGTTGCTTGACGGCAAATTCGTAAAACAAGGCAGTTTCGATGAGGTATTCGAGTCGGACGATGAGAGAATCCAACATTTTTACAACTATAATTTTATTCAATAAATGAAAGTCGCACAAACAAAAAGGGCAGCTATCGTGGGCGTGTTTATCTTCCTGGGCATTGCGATATTGATCGTTACCATTCTCACCCTTGGCGGGCAAAAAAAGACATTCAGGAACTCCATCACGGTCCGAGCCGTTTTTGATGATGTACAGGGCCTACTCAAGGGCAATAACGTTTGGTTTTCCGGCGTGAAAATAGGTACCGTAAAGCGGATCTCTTTCACCGGAAGTTCACAAGTGGAAGTAGACTTAACAATAGAAGAAAAGTCGATTGAATACATCAGGAAGAATGCACGGGCGAAAATCAGTTCGGAAAGTTTTATTGGAAGTAAGATCATCGAGATCATTGGGGGAACGCCCCAGGCACCCGCAGTAGAGAACGGAGATATGCTTGCCGTTGAAGAAACACTCGGCACCGAAGAAATGATGGGCACCTTCCAGGCGAATAACCGGAATTTGCTCGACATTACTACGGACCTGAAAGCAGTTAGCAAAAAGCTTAACAATGGTGAAGGCACCATTGGGAAGCTACTTTCGGATGATCAGTTGGTAAACCAGCTTTCAACTGTAATGGCCAGCCTACGCCGAGCTTCGGCGAATACGGAGCGGCTTACATCTACCATTGCAAGCTATACCGCGCAGCTAAACAATAAGCAAGCATTTGCAAATCAGCTGGTGAGCGACACGGTCATCTTTTCAAAACTAAGGACAACCGCCCGTGAACTTGACGAAATTTCGAAGACAGCAAACGACGTGGTCGTAAACCTGAAACAAACCAGCAACGACATCAATAGCGGCGTAAACAATAGCAAGTCCCCGGTCGGCATGCTGCTAAAGGATGAAGCAGCTGCGAGGGACATCAGGGTGATCTTAAACAATCTTAATTCGGGCACCCAAAAACTTGATGAAAACCTGGAAGCGCTGCAACATAATTTTTTGTTGAGGGGCTTTTTCAAGAAGAAGGCAAAAAGAGAAGCAGCAGCAGAAAAAGACTCCCTTCAAGCCCTCCCGTCACAATTGAAAATGCAAAATTAAAAATTAAAAATTAAAAATGAATTTCCGACCGGGTTAGGTCTAGTGCTCTGAATAATCAAGTACGGAGTTCATCTGTCAACTTTCCTACCTTTCAACTGATCAACTTTTCTACCTATCAACTGGATCAACTTTGCAACTGATCAAGTTATCAACCTATCAACTGATCAACTTTTCAACCTATCAACTGATCAACTTCCCCACAAGACCTTAATACCTCAATACCCAATCCCTACACACCTAAACACCCAACCGCCATGGAAAACTACTGCAATCGATACAGCTGATTAAACAACAGCTTAAACGTTCCATGTGTCTGGCCGCGAAAAGTTATTTCAGGACTAAATGCATACAGT
>JASLBT010000446.1 GCA_030146445.1 Segetibacter sp.
GATTGGATGGTTAAAAACATCAACGGAAACAACGGCAATGTTGGCGTATTTGGCATTTCCTACCCAGGCTTTTATTCAACGATGGCTGCGCTCAGCAATCATCCGGCCTTAAAGGCGGTAAGTCCGCAAGCACCGGTCACCGATTGGTTCCAGGGCGACGACTTTCACCATAATGGCGCCTTCATGCTTATGGATGCTTTCAGCTTTTATTCAAACTTCGGACGTCCCAGACCAAAGCCAACGACCATTGGCCCTTCTGCGTTCAAATTTCCTACAAAGGATAACTACGACTTTTTTCTTAAAACCGGCGCACTCTCCAATTTCACAAGAAATTATATGGGCGATAGTATACGCTTCTGGACCGACCTCATGAATCATCCTAATTACGACGAGTGGTGGAAAGCGAGAAATGCCCGGAATTTTGTGACAAACATCAAACCTGCCATGTTGGTGGTTGGCGGCCTGTTCGATGCCGAAGACTGCTTTGGTGCATGGTCCCTTTACCAGGCAATCGAAAAGCAAAACCCCGGAGCCAATAACCGGATTGTTATGGGTCCCTGGTATCATGGCGGATGGATAAGAAGCGACGGCAGCAACCTGGGAAACGTTCAGTTTGGTGGCAAAACGAGTGAGTGGTACCAGCAGAATATTGAAAAGAATTTTTTCGATACGTACCTGCTAAATAAGGACGCCGATAAGAACATTGCCGAGGCGACGATTTTTTTCAGCGGGGAAAACAACTGGAAACAACTACCGCAGTGGCCTCCCGCCAATATAGCGCAGAAGGACATCTTTCTCCTTCCCGGTGGAAAGCTGGGCTGGGATAAGCCGGCATCTATGGACGCGAAGCAAAAACCCGGCGACGACGAGAGTTTCACCGAATATATCAGCGATCCTGGCAAACCAGTACCCTATACCGAAGACGTACATTTACAACGCACAAGAGAGTACATGAGCGACGATCAGCGCTTTGCATCGCGGAGACCTGACGTGATCACTTTTACTACAGACTCGCTGGCTGCGGACCTCACTCTTGCGGGGCCCATTGTCGCCGACCTGATGGTGAGTACCACGGGTACCGACGCCGACTTCGTTGTAAAGGTAATTGACGTTTTTCCAGATAATTTTCAATATTCCGACACCGACAAATATGTAATGAGTGGCTACCAAATGCTAGTGCGCGGCGAGGTAATGCGGGGAAAGTTCCGGAACAGTTTCGAAAAGCCGGAGCCTTTCGTTTCAAAGAAAATGACCAAGGTTCAGTTCACCCTGCCAGATGTGGCACACACCTTTAGGAAAGGGCATCGCCTGATGGTTCAGATTCAAAGCAGCTGGTTTCCCCTGGTAGATCGTAATCCCCAAAAGTTTGTCGACATCTATCATGCAAAAGACGAAGATTTTCAAAAGGCAAACATTAGGGTATACCACACTGAAAGTGTTGGAAGTAAACTGGTGCTGCCGGTTCTTCAATAGCAAAGCCGCCAGGTTCGGGTGATTTACCCCTTTCCTGATGATCGGGATCCACTTCGCCGAAAGTAATTGGCTGCTGTTGTGCATCCCCGCCGTGTTTATAGTGATCAGGGTGAGGTCCGGCGGAACCTCCTACGGTAATTGGCCCGGCTTACAGCACGTTAATTGATAGTAGATTAGCAACTATCTTCCACTCGTCAACCCTTTCCCATGATAAAATATCCTGTACTGGCTTTATGTCTGTTCTTGTGTACTTCTACGGTTGGCAGGCAAATCATTCCTGCACCCGTAAAGCAGGTTGCGGGAAAAGGAGTTTTTAAGCTGAGTGCGAAAACACAATTGGTATATACGGACGAACAAGAAAAACAAACTGCCGATTTCTTCAACGATTACCTAAGCCGTTATTATGGCTTCAAACTGGCGGTTTCACGCCAGGCCACAACAGATTTCATAAGATTCAGTACCCTAAAGTTTATGGCGGCACCTGCAAATGAAGGCCACTATACGCTTGAGGTTAGTCCCGGTGGAGTCAAAATACAGGGCGATACCTACAAGGGCACTTTTTACGGCATGCAAAGTTTGTTGCAGTTATTGCCATTAGAGCCGGCCAAACAGCTGCAGATACCTTCGGTAAGTCTTGACGACCAGCCCCGTTTCAGATATAGAGGCTTGCACCTTGACGTGGCGCGGCATTTTTTCAATGTTGATTTCGTAAAAAAGTATATTGACTACCTGGCACTGCATAAGATGAACACCTTTCACTGGCACCTTACCGATGACCAGGGCTGGCGCATAGAGATCAAAAAATATCCTCGTCTCACCTCTGTCGGTGCCTTCAGAAACGGGACCATCATTGGCCGGTACCCAGGCAAGGGCAACGATAGCCTGCAGTACGGCGGTTTCTATACACAGGATGAGATCAAAGCTGTCGTGCAGTATGCCGCTACCCGGTTTATCACCGTCATTCCCGAAATTGAGTTGCCCGGGCACTCATCTGCTGCCATCGCTGCATATCCTGAACTTAGCTGCTTCCCTTCTGAGTCAACCAGGGCTCCGGCGCAAACAGCCTGGAATGGACCGACCAGCGGTAAACAGGTGCAGCAGGCCTGGGGTGTTTTTGAAGACGTGTTTTGCCCCACTGAAAACACCTTCAAGTTCCTGGAAAACGTGTTGGACGAAGTCGTTGAATTGTTCCCTTCAGAATACATTCACATCGGTGGTGATGAAGCGCCAAAACAGTCGTGGAAGCGCTCTGCTTTTTGCCAGCAGATGATTAAGGAAAAAAACCTGAAAGACGAACACGGTCTGCAGAGTTACTTTATACAACGCATCGAAAAATACCTGAACAACAAGGGACGTAAGATCATTGGATGGGACGAAATTCTTGAAGGCGGGTTGGCGCCTAATGCCACCGTCATGAGTTGGCGTGGTGAGAAAGGCGGTATCGAAGCGGCAAAACAAAACCATACGGTCATCATGACCCCGAGTAGTCACGTTTACTTCGATCATGCCCAAAGTAAACAGGAAGACTCTGTTACAATCGGCGGCTTCAGCAGCATCGAAAAAGTTTACCACTATGAACCTGTTCCAAAACAGCTTGACGCAACACAAGGAAAACTTGTATTGGGTGCACAAGCCAATCTCTGGACCGAATACATCAAAAATACCCGGAAGGTCGAATACCAGCTTTTTCCCCGGATTAGCGCACTGAGTGAAGTATTATGGTCCCCGGTTGAAAACAAGAATTATAAAGACTTCCAAAAACGGCTGCAGCGGCAGTTCGCTCGTTACGACCTCTGGAACGTTAATTACAGTAAGGCTTATTTTGAAATCAAAGACTCCCTGGCATTGGCACCGGATTACAAAGGTTTAATGTGGTACCTGTCGACAGACATAGCAGGTGCACGTATCCTTTCAGACGTACTTCCATATGACTCTTCCGGCAATACCGGACCGGATCCTGCCCTGAAAAAGCAATATGCCGGGCCGATACAGATAACATCATCCGCGATAGGGATTGCTGGTATCGAATTAAACGGCCGCAATGATTATAAACACATCATCAGGACATTTACTTTCAATAAAGCAACTGGTAAGAACATAACCATCACCACCTCTCCATCTGCTACCTACCCCGGCAACGTTGGTGCAACCGGGCTTGTTAACGGACTCGTCTCCGACCGAGGATTTAACTCTCCGGAGTGGCTGGGCTGGCTGGGCAAAAACATGGAGGCCGTGATAGACCTTGGCGAAACCCAGGCAGTTTCACGCGTGGTCGTCAACGTCTGGAAGCAGGAACCCAGTTACATCTACCTGCCCCGGTCGGTTACGGTATATACCTCAACGAATGGAACTGACTGGGACAATGCTTCAACCAATTTGCCTGTAAATGGAAACTGGGCCGATGAACGAAAAATATCAGTACCCTTAAAAGCAGCTACGGCTGCGCGGTACATCAGGATCATCGCTGAAAACGTCGGCACTATCGGTGCCGGCAAACCCGGAGCAGGCAGACAAGCATGGTTGTTTGTCGACGAAGTTGAGGTGCACTAAGCGCCAGCGGCCTGCTGACAGTTCATCCGCTGAAAATGTTGATGCACCCTGTTCTCTGTTGCTGCAACTCAGTTCAACTTTATTTTTGACCTGAAAGAAAAATATAGCCCAATGCCCAATACACGCCACGACATAAACCTGATAGACAGTTTTGAGAAGATACCTGTAAACATTTTTAACACGCCAGCAGAGGGTTCAGCATTCGTTGCGGAAGAAATAGCCGCGCTCATCCGTGGCAGGCAGGCTAAGGGACTGAAAACCGTTTTAGGTCTCGCCACCGGCTCCACCCCCATCAGCCTTTATGCTGAACTGGTCCGGCTGCACCGCAAAGAAGGTTTGAGCTTCAAAGACGTAGTCACCTTTAACCTCGACGAGTATTATCCACTAGAACATGATGCCTTTCAGAGCTACCACAGCTTCATGCACAGGCACCTGTTCAACCACATCGATATCGATCCTGCAAATATCCATCTGCCGAATGGCGAGTTACCCAAAGAAGAGATTAAGAAGCATTGTCAGGAATACGAACAAATGATTGACTCGGCAGGGGGTATTGACCTCCAGGTACTGGGTATCGGAAATAACGGCCACATCGGTTTCAACGAACCAGGATCGAGCTTGTTTTCGAAAACGCGGCTGGTCACACTTGATAATAGTACCAGGATAGCAAATGCAAGGGAGTTCCAGAACATTTCGCAGGTCCCAAGGCTTGCGATCACCATGGGAATCAGCACAATACTGAAAGCAAAAAAAATTGTATTGATGGCATGGGGCATGAAGGCTCCCATTGTTGCACGCTCAGTTGAGGGGCAGGTAACGGAACAGATACCCGCAAGCATACTTCAGCAACACAACGACTGCACTTTTGTTGTAGATGCAATTGCTGCAGCCGATCTCACACGTATAAATTCACCGTGGCTTACCGGCGAATGCGAGTGGACCCCCGCAATGATCAAACGGGCAGTAGTAAATATGTCGCTTAAAACAAAAAAGCCGGTCCTTAGCCTTACCACCCACGATTATAATGAAAACGGTGTCGGCGATCTGCTGGTTGAAAAAGGCGATGCTTACGAGATTAACCTGCAGGTATACTATATGCTCCGGGATAGCATTACGGGCTGGCCGGGAGGTAAACCGGACGCACACATTCCCAAACATCCTGAGCGCAGCCACATACAGCCAAAGCGTTGCGTCATTTTTTCGCCTCATCCCGACGACGATATCATCAGCATGGGCGGCACCTTTATGCGGCTGCACGACCAGGGACATGAAGTGCATGTCGCTTACCAAACCAGTGGGAACATCGCGGTTACGGATGAATTTGTAACGCGCTTTCTCGACTTTGCTGTTGGTTTCGAAGATATGTTCGGGATTGACAACCATACCAGTAAAGAAATACTCTCCAATGCCCAACGGTTCCTGGCGAGAAAAAGAAAAAACCAGGTTGATACAGCAGAAATAAGGGCGATCAAAGGACTGATCAGGAGATGTGAAGCAAAAGCTACCTGCAGGTATGTAGGGCTGCCGGATACAAGAGCACACTTCTTAACCCTCCCGTTTTATGAGACCGGCACCATAGAGAAGAAGCCCATGGGAGAAGAGGACGTTCAAATAACCATGGAGTGTCTTCGCAGTATAAAACCCCACCAGGTATATTGTGCCGGTGACCTTGCGGATCCGCACGGCACCCACAAAGTCTGCCTCGATATTGTATTCGAAAGTTTGAAAAGACTGAAAGCTGCCGGCGATGATTGGTTGAATGATTGTTGGGTTTGGCTTTATAAAGGCGCCTGGCAGGAATGGGACATTGATGAAATTGAGATGGCCATTCCAATGAGCCCCGACCAGGTGATGAAAAAGCGCTTTGGGATTTTTATACACCAGTCACAGAAAGACATGGTACCTTTTCTGGGCTCCGATAGTCGTGAATTCTGGCAGCGTGCAGAAGAGCGCAACGGTAATACCGCAAACCTTTATGCGCAGTTGGGCATGACGCAGTATGCTGCAATGGAAGCCTTTGTACGATGGAAAGATCTATGACATAGTTAAACCAAAATGGCCCGGAATACCGGGCCATTTTGGTTTAACAAGATACCCGGGCGTTACTGTACGTCAACCAGGGTTATATCGAAGAACAACACCGAGTTACCGGGCAGTCCGTTTACATCATTACAACCATAGGCCAACGAAGAAGGCACAATAAGTTTAATCCGTCCGCCTTTTTTGATCAGGGGAATTCCAATCTTCCACCCCTCTATCAACCCGCCTAACTGCCAATTCGAACGGGCAGGATCAGCAGACTGATCGAATACAGTTCCATTTAACAGTTTTCCTGTATAAGTTACATAAACCTTCGAGTTAACTGTGGGAGTCGCGCCTGCGCCAGGGTCAACAATTTCGTATTGCAGACCACTGCTGTGTTTTGTTGCAGTGATTCCGTTTGCGAGAGCATACGCGGTCATTTGTGCTTCTTCGGAGGCGGGACTAAGTGGGCTGCAGGCCTTTTCCTGCTTCATGCAACCGGTCAGGGTTAAGATCATAAAACCCGAAAGTAAAACCAGATAGTTCTTCATATTTGTTTTTTGTTATTATTCAATTTGACTGCTGTTTCCTAAATCCTGCTGCATGCCGGCGTGCTCAACTTCGCTGTTTTTTTTAACAAGCAGTTCTTTAT